>DASQNW010000267.1:0-2203 GCA_035644775.1 Chitinophagaceae bacterium
GTGTATCGATTCTTTGTTAGAGGCGCAGGGATTTAAAATGGGGCCGTTTAAATTGATGGATCTGATTGGGAATGATATCAACTATGCTGTGAGCACTTCCGTGTACCAGCAACTAAAGTATCCCGAAAGACTGAAGCCATCTGTGTTACAAGAAGAAAAACTAGAGCGGGGCGAACTTGGCAGAAAAACGGGGCAGGGATTTTATAAGTATTAAGTTATACCATATTCGCATCAACTTTGCCTTCAAAACTCCAGTTCTTCTCAGTACAATCCACCAAGTAGGTGCAGTTTCGGACTTCAGCAGTTTACAAATTGATATCGAAGCTATTTTTCCGACCACAAGCCTTGCTTAGAAATGGTTGTTAAAGCTTTCTTTTGCATTGCATATGCTGATCAGCATTCATCCAAAAAATCCTCAGGAGAGGTTGGTGAAACAAGTCGTTTCCATCTTACGGAAGGGCGGTGTGATAATTTATCCCACAGATACCATCTATGGCTTGGGTTGTGACATCTTTCAACCTAAATCTGTTGAACGCATCTGCCGTATTAAAGATCTTCAATTGGGCAAAGCAAAACTTTCCTTCGTCTGTTCTGACCTAAGCCATTTAAGTAAATACGCAAAGCAGTTGGATACGCCTGTCTACCGGATACTGCGGCAACACTTGCCTGGTCCGTACACGTTTATATTAAATGCCAGTAAAGATGTGCCGAAGATATTGCAGACAAAAAAAGACACAATTGGTCTGAGGGTTCCGGACAACAGCATTGCTTTATCTATTGTGAGAGAACTAGGCAACCCTATATTGAGTGCAAGCCTTCCAGAAGAAGACGTAAATGAGTATACAGATCCGGAAGTGATCTATGAAAAATACCAAAACATGGTAGATGTGGTAGTAGACGGCGGAAATGGCGGAGTCATACCCTCGACCGTTGTTGATTTGACTGGTGCAGAAGCAGAAGTGTTGCGGTATGGGGCAGGTTTGTGGCCTTAAATTCATACCCCTTGCGGTGTCGCAAAAAAAAGCACCGCTGGAAAGCGGTGCTCGTTAACCTTCAACCATTCTTTTACGGCAGATCATTTTATAAAAAAATGCAGCACATGAAAAAGACAGGGATAAGACTCAAAACGCTGCATTAGGTTTAATCATTTAAAGAATATTCAAGCTCTGCTTCGCTAAAGAGCTCAGGCATGCTGTAGCTCAACCTAAAGCTTTGCCTATGGTATCTGCAAAATCCGTGTTTGTCCAGCGCCAGCTGGTGCTCTCTCGTCGCATACCCCTTATTGTGCAGCCAGTTGTAATACGGATAACGAGTGTGAAGCGACTTCATAAAATCGTCTCTGTATGTCTTCGCGAGAACACTCGCTGCCGCTATGGAAGCGTAAATTCCGTCACCCTGAACAATACACTTATGAGGTATTCTCTTGTATGGCGTAAACCTGTTGCCATCAACTAAGAGTAATTGCGGTGTAATGCTTAGCTTTTTTATTGCTAAGTGCATGCTCTTGAAGGAAGCTCTTAGTATATTGATCTTGTCGATCTGCTTATTGCAAAGACTTGCCACAGCATATGAAATAGATTGCTGTTCAATCAAAGGCCGCAATTCATAACGTTCTTTCTCTGTTAGCTGCTTCGAATCGTTTAGAAAAGGATGAGAAAAATCTTTTGGTAAAATCACTGCGGCAGCAAACACAGGTCCTGCAAGGCAACCACGCCCCGCCTCATCGCAGCCAGCTTCAATTAGTTCTTCCTGATAGTAAGGTTGCAGCATCTACTTGCAATATGAAATGTTTTATCCAACAGAAAAAAAAATTTTGTTCCCACCGCCAACTAATTTTGCACGCATGCGAAAAACACCTTCTTCAAGGCCTGTAGCAACCTGGTTACTGGTGGGTGTTTTTATGATTATTGTTCAAATAATACTTGGAGGGATTACTCGTCTTACCGGCTCAGGACTTTCCATTACTGAATGGGATGTGATCACGGGAGCACTCCCGCCTCTGAACGATGAGCAGTGGCTTCAGGAGTTTTCAAAATATCAACAAACCCCCCAATACCGCCTGCTGAATTCTGATTTTACATTGCCCGATTTCAAGTTCATTTTTTTTTGGGAATGGTTTCATAGAGTTTGGGGACGATTGATAGGCGTGGTCTTTTTTATCCCTTTCATCATCTTTATTTTTCAGAGACGCTTTCGCGCCGAA
>DASQNW010000268.1:0-2450 GCA_035644775.1 Chitinophagaceae bacterium
AGAAATAAAATAAAAAAATCCACCTGCAAGCAGGTGGACTACTAAATAGTTCAAAGGCTCAAGCTTTTACAGCAGCGATACCGGGCAACTCTTTTCCTTCAAAAAACTCTAGCATAGCTCCGCCACCGGTTGACACGTAACTTACTTTATCCGTATAGTTAAACTTGTTGACTGCAGCTACACTGTCACCACCACCTACCAGCGAAAAGGCACCATTCTCAGTAGCTTTAGCTACCGCATCAGCAATAGCTTTGGTACCATGTTGAAATTTCTGCATTTCAAATACGCCCATCGGGCCATTCCATAAAATGGTTTTTGATTGCAGAATCACTTTTGTGAACATGTCACAAGCCAGTGCACCTATATACAACCCCATCCATCCATCTGGAATGTTATTACTCAAGGAAGAAGAGATATCAGCATCCTCCGCAAATTTGTCTGCAATGATACTGTCAGAAGGTAAATGTATACAAACGCCTTTTGCATCTGCCTTCTTCAATAATTCCTGAGCCGTACCCAGGCGATCGTCTTCGCATAATGAATTGCCGATCTTACCGCCCATTGCTTTTTGAAAAGTATAGGCCATGCCACCGCCAATAATGATGTCTGTAGCACGTTCCAGCAGGTTCTCGATAATGAGGATCTTATCAGAAACTTTAGCACCACCAATGATAGCAGTAAACGGACGTTCACCACTGTTCATCACTTTCTCGGCACTTACCACTTCCCCTTCCATCACCAATCCGAACAACCGGCTTTCCTTTGGAAAGAATTCAGCAATCACAGCCGTGGAAGCATGCGCACGGTGCGCCGTACCAAATGCATCGTTCACATATACATCACCCAATGAAGCCAGTTTCTTTGCAAAATCCTTATCACCTTTTTCTTCTTCTTTATAAAACCTCAGGTTTTCAAGCAAAAGGACCTCTCCGCTTTGTAGATTGCCGGCTTTTTCAACAGCTTCCGAACCAATGCTATCATTGGCGAATTGTATCTGAGTGCCTAATAAATCATTGATATGCTGCTCCAGATGCTTTAATGAAAATTTATCTTCGGGTCCATTTTTCGGACGGCCGAAATGTGACATCAAAATCACCGAACCACCATCTGATAAGATTTTTTGGATGGTTGGAATAGCAGCTCGGATACGGGTATCGTCTGTTATCTCCAGACTTTCATTCAGAGGCACATTAAAATCTACACGTACCAGTGCTTTTCTCCCTTTAAAATTGTAACTGTTGAATTGCATCATATTGTATGGTTTTGGAAAAAGAAAAGCTTCCCTTACAGAAAGCTTTTCATAAAATTACAGATACTTATTGTTTAATAGGATCTACTTTGATGTATATCCATCCAACTTTCTTTTACTTGATCATTTTGGCAAAGTGGTGTACGGTACGAACCAATTGGGAAACATAACTCATTTCATTGTCGTACCAGCTAACTGCTTTAACCAATTGACGATCCCCTTCGCCAATAACCTTAGTTTGTGTGGCATCGAATAAAGAACCGAAGGACATACCAATGATATCAGTACTTACCAGTTCATCTTCAGTATAACCGAAGCTTTCGTTTGCTGCAGCTTTCATGGCAGCATTGATCTCTTCTATCGTTACTTTCTTATTCAGGATCACATTCAACTCGGTCAAAGAACCTGTGATAGTAGGCACCCGTTGAGCACCTCCGTCCAGTTTACCTTTCAGTTCAGGCAATACAAGCCCGATTGCTTTTGCAGCACCTGTGCTGTTAGGCACAATATTCTGTGCAGCAGCTCTTGCACGACGCAAATCTCCTTTAGGGTGCGGTGCATCCAGCGTATTCTGGTCATTTGTATAAGCATGTATTGTGGTCATCAATCCGGTTACGATACCAAACTGGTCGTTCAGTACTTTGGCCATTGGTGCCAGGCAGTTAGTAGTGCAAGAAGCACAAGAAATGATCGTTTCACTACCATCAAGTATTTCATGGTTCACATTGAACACCACAGTTTTCAGATCGCCAGTAGCTGGTGCGGAAATCACGACACGTTTAGCACCTGCTTTGATATGGGATTCTGCTTTTTCCTTATCTGTAAAGAAACCAGTGCTTTCTATCACCACATCCACACCATGCTCACCCCAAGGAATCTGAGCAGGATCTTTCTGAGCGTATATCTTAACTTCTTCGCCATTGACAATGATGGAATTCTCCGTGCTTTTTACTTCACCTTCAAAACGACCCTGTGCACTATCGTATTTTAAAAGATGGGCTAATACGGCCGGGCTTGTAAGATCATTTACGGCTACTACATCAATTCCTTCCATATTATAGATCTGGCGGAAAACCAAGCGGCCTATCCTACCAAAACCGTTTATGGCAACTTTTACTGACATATGATTTTAGGTTTAAATTTTTAAATGCGGGGCGAAGGTACAATTAATCCGTTTTTCGGAATGGAAAGTGTTTTTGTA
>DASQNW010000269.1:0-5589 GCA_035644775.1 Chitinophagaceae bacterium
TAGTGGCCATTTCCGTTTATAGAATCGAGATATTTGCTACCTCAATACAGTATATGCAACAAGAACAACCACAAAATCAAATAAACATCGAAATATCAGAAGAAGTAGCAGAGGGGCAATATGCGAACCTTGCTATCATCACGCATTCTCATGCGGAGTTTGTTATTGATTTTGTGAATGTGATGCCAGGAACCCCCAAGAGTAAAGTAAAATCTCGAATCATCTTTACACCGCAACACGCAAAGCGATTCATGAAAGCCCTTATTGAAAATGTGCAGCGTTACGAAGCAGGGAACGGTACTATTCAGGACCTCGAAGATGTACAAATTCCTATGACTTTCGGAGGACCTGCCGGGCAGGCGTAACGGGGAATGAGTCGGTTAAGTTTTAAGTTGTACGTATAGGTTCTAAGTTCTTAGTGTACATGTACAGAATACTATAACCGAAAACTGATCGCTTACTACTCCTACAACAATCCTTCATCTGCAAAACTGTAGTGTCCGGCTTCACTTACGATTATATGATCGAGCACTTTGATGTCGAAGTACTTTGAGGCTTCTCTTATTTTAATAGTTAGCTCCTCATCCGCTTTGCTAGGTTGCAGGCTTCCTGATGGATGGTTGTGGCATAGAATCAAGCTCACAGCGTCCTGTTCAAGGGCTTTCTTTAAAATTATACGCGGATCAGCCACTGTACCCGTTATTCCTCCTTCACTGATGATTTCAAAATGATTGACTTTGTTGGCCCTGTTCAGGAAAAGAACGGCAAAAACCTCGTGACGATAATCTTGTAAAATCGTCTGCAGAAATCTGGCAACGTCATTGCTGCTGGTGATAACCTCCTTTTCCAAAAATCCAAGTGCCTGCCTCCGCCTCCCCAATTCCAACGCTGCCACAATGGTGATAGCCTTCGCCTCACCTATTCCTTTGATTTTCGTCAGCTGTTTCACAGTGAGTTTCCCTAGTTCAGGAAGATTGTTTTTCCCTAAATTCAAAATTTCCTTGGCGAGGTCTAAGGCTGATTTTGCCCGGGTTCCGTTAACCAGCAAGATAGCCAGCAACTCACTGTCACTAAGGCTTTCAGGTCCTTTCATGAGTAGTTTTTCGCGAGGTCTATCGTCTTTTGCCCATTGTTTTATTGAGTATTTCTGCTCTTGCATTGAATGCATTAAGTTAATAATATTGTTAGATTCAATATCCAATTTAAAACTCAAACCAACACCTATGAGAAGAACTTCTACGTCTGCTATCGGAGCTTTTCACCCGATCATGTTTTTCATTGTGGTTTATAGTTTATCTGTTTTAATGGCACTTTTTGTTTGCCGCAGTGTTTATATAAGTATTTATGGTGATCCGGACCTCGTACATGTCGAATCTAAAACAAACAAAGACTTAAGCTTCGCTGCTACTACGGGTAACATGCAGGTTACCGCCCTAAGATAAAAGGCTGCATGGCTGTGAAAACTTGGCGTGAATCAATATCTTCGCCCCACATTTTCCCACATGCAAACCACCGCAAAAATCTTCTCCGGCACCAGTTCGCAAAAGCTTACGAACCTCATTTGCAGGCGATACGGTTGTGAACAGGGGCAAATCAACATTCAGCGATTTATAGACGGCGAGATACAACCGATTTTTCTAGAGAGCATTCGCGGCGACATGGTATTCCTGGTGCAAAGCACACATGCTCCAGCAGACAACCTCATGGAATTGTTGTTAATGATTGATGCCGCACGACGTGCTTCTGCAAACAGAATTGTTGCAGTCATTCCGTATTACGGATACTCACGCCAGGATCGAAAAGACCGCCCCCGTGTAGCGATCGGTAGTAAATTAGTAGCCAACATGTTAGTAGCTGCAGGAGCCGAACGTGTTATCACTATGGACCTGCATGCCCCGCAGATTCAGGGCTATTTCGATATACCGGTAGACCACCTCGACAGTTCGGCAGTTTTTATTCCTTATATAACACAACTCAAACTCGAAAACCTTACCTTTGCGGCCCCTGACGTGGGAGCTACCAATCGCATAAGGGAAATAGCATCTTATTTTGAAGCAGAAATGGTTATTTGTGATAAGCACCGCAAACGTGCCAATGAAATAGCCAGCATGGTAGTGATTGGAGATGTAGTGGACAAGGATATAGTGATCATTGACGACATCTGTGACACTGGCGGAACACTGGCAAAAAGTGCAGCTCTTTTAAAAGAAAAAGGTGCTCGCAGCGTGAGGGCGCTGGTGACACATCCTGTTCTTAGTGGCAACGCTTATGAAAATATCAATAACAGCGTGCTTGAAGAACTGGTAGTCTGTGACACCATACCAGTTAAGGAAGGATCATCGTCGAAGATCAAAGTGCTGACAGTTGCTGATCTTTTCGCTGTTGCCATTAGAAATGCGAATGAAAACAAGAGTATTACCAGCTTATTCATTCACTCGCAGCGAAGGGATAAGTAAGCACATGCAAGTTGGTATAATTGCAAATGCACTTTTTCAGCATTCGATCTATTTGTTATTGACGTCAATTTTTTAAACAACATATAATGAAAACAATTACAATCGAAGGACAACTGAGGACCGACTTTGGCAAAGGAGCCACCCGCCAACTTCGCTCTCAGGAATTAGTGCCTGGTGTAATTTACGGGGGTGCGCAGGAAGTGAATTTTGTTGCTCCTGCAAAAGCTTTTAGGCCTTTAGTATATACACCAAATTTCCAGTTGGCAGACGTTTCAGTTGATGGCAAAACTTATCGCTGTATTTTAAAAGATCTTCAATTCGACAAGGTGCATGATGAACTGATACATGTTGATTTGTTGGAGTTAGTGGAAGACAAAAAGGTTATTGCTACAATCCCAATCAACTACGTAGGTACTGCTGCTGGTGTTAAGGGTGGTGGTCGCCTGGTTACGAAAATGAAAGCGCTGAAAGTGAAAACTTATCCGCGGCACCTGAAAGAGCAGATAGAGGTGAATGTTGAGGCCTTGGAAGTAGGAGATAATGTTCGCGTTCAGGATGTAAAAGAAGAGAACTATGAAATTATGAACTCTCCACGTATTCCCATTGCTTCTGTAGTTACAACACGGGCACTTCGCCAGGAAGAGGCTGCTGCAACTACTGCTGCCCCTGCCGCGAAAGCAAAAAAATAATTGAAAAGCAGTTTTACGAAACCCGTTCTGTTTGGAGCGGGTTTTTTTATATCTGCAATTTTAAAGATTAATTGCCGATGAAATTTCTGATTGCCGGATTAGGAAACGTTGGGGATGAATACGCCCATACCCGGCACAACATTGGTTTTGATGTCGTGTATGCATTTGTACACAAACACGGCGGCTCACTAAAGCAAGATCGCCTTGCATATGTAGCGGAGATCCGGTGGAAGGGTCGAATATTTATTTGCATTTGCCCTACAACTTATATGAACCTAAGTGGAAAATCAGTGAAGTATTGGCTGGAAAAAGAAAATATATCTATACAGCACCTGCTGGTTGTAGTAGATGAGCTCGCAATTCCATTAAACAAACTGCGTCTCCGAAAAGGAGGCAGTCATGCTGGCCATAATGGTTTGAAAAGTATTGAGGAAGCACTAGGCACTCCGGAATATCCACGCTTACGCTTTGGATTGGGCAACAACTTTCCTAAAGGAAGGCAGGTAGAATTTGTTTTAAGTAAATGGCTTAAGGAAGAAGAACCCCTCGTAAAGCTGAAGATAGATCGCAGTGTAGAAGCGATAGAACTCTTTGCCACAACAGGGATAGAATCAGCAATGAATACCATTAACAATATTGAATTTACATTATGACGTCTCAGTGTAAATACTTACTTTAGCAACCATTAAATTATTGCTTTATATCAAAGCAGTTTTCCTCCAGTCTTTTGAAAAACCACACAAAGAAAGATCTTCGATCTTTTATAAACCTAATGTGTTTACATTTAAACCAACTTCAGTATGAAGATTTTTTGCGTCGGACGTAATTATGCAGAACATGCAACTGAATTGAATAATGACCTTCCCGACGAACCTGTGATATTCATGAAGCCGAAAAGTGCTTTGCTTCAACCTCACACACCATTCTATTACCCTGAGTTTACTAATGAACTTCATTACGAGGGCGAGCTTGTACTCCGAATTTCGAAGAATGGAAAGTATATACAGGAAAAGTTTGCCAATAAGTATTATGATGCCGTAACTGTAGGAATAGATTTTACGGCACGTGACATACAAAATGAACTTAAAGAGAAGGGGCTGCCATGGGAGAAAGCAAAAGCGTGGGATAATTCTGCAGCTGTTGGGAAATGGGTGCCAGTAGCGAACCTTAAAAACAAGAAAGAAATCAACTTTGGTTTGTACAAAAACAAAGAGTTGGTGCAACAGGGCAACAGCACTGAAATGATTTATGATTTTGATTACCTGGTCGCGTACATCTCGAACTTCTTTTCAATTAATATTGGAGATCTTATTTTTACCGGCACGCCTGCCGGAGTAGGAGAACTAGTCGTGGGTGATGAAGTTGAAGGCTTTCTTGAAGATGAGAGCCTACTACAATTAGAGGTAAAGTAAACCTCCACGAAGGCGTAAAAAGCTGCCCACGCAGTAGTGGGATTTATGCACATCAACTCGCATATTTTTTCTGCAAGTCTTATCGATGCTTGATCAAGATCTACTGGTGCGTAGTTACCGTCTCATGTATCATGCAAAAGTGATGGCGGACACTTATGAAGCTAATAGAAGCATCTGTAAATATGTACACGCCACCAGCAGGGGACACGAGGCAATTCAGCTAGCTACTGCATTTCAACTTCGCCCATGCGATTGGGTAAGCCCCTACTATCGTGACGAGAGCATGCTTCTGGGATTAGGGTGGTCTCCATATGAATTAATGTTGCAGTTATTGACCAGGAAAGACGATCCATTCACGGGTGGCAGATCTTATTATTCTCATCCGAATTCTTACGCTGCTGATAAGCCCAAAATAATTCATCAAAGCAGTGCTACTGGCATGCAAGCCATCCCGACAACTGGAATTGCCCAGGGCATTCAATATTTGGATCTTCTGAAGCATAAAAAGTTTGAACGCTTAGGTTCGTCTCAAATGCAAATGGTTGCCGGAGGAGCTGACGTGCACCGACGCATTAATGATGGAGAGAACACACAGCAGAGCCTTTCTAGCCATGATGCGGCTGTTGTAGTTTGCTCATTAGGCGATGCCAGCTTAACCGAAGGTGAGGTAAGTGAAGCCTTGCAAGTTGCAGTCCTAAAACAATTGCCTATCATTTACCTGGTGCAGGATAATGATTGGGGCATATCTGTTCCGTCCAGCGAAGGGAGAGCCATGGATGCATTTGAATTCGCCGGTGGATATAAAGGGCTACACCGGATTAGTGTGGATGGCACTGATTTTCAGGCAAGCTTTAACTGTATGCAGCATGTAGTGGCGCATGTGCGCCAACATAGACAACCCTGGATGGTACATGCAAGAGTGGCATTGTTGAATCACCATACAAGTGGTGTGCGTAAAGAGTTTTATCGATCGGCAGAAGATCTGGCAAAACATATTGCCATGGACCCACTGCCTAAGTGCAGGAAGTTGGT
>DASQNW010000270.1:0-1561 GCA_035644775.1 Chitinophagaceae bacterium
GTTCTGAATGTAAGATGACGATTATGGATCCAAAGTTTGGCGGCGAGATCGTTACCAAAAAAGGAAGAATCTTCAAATTCGACGACACGCATTGTGTTGCAAACTTTCTAAAGCGCCGGGGAGTAGCACTTGACAACATTCATCAAACACTGTTTGTGCATTACCAGAACGCAGCTTTCGTTGACGTGCAATCGACAGAGTTTGTCGTAAGTACTCAACTAAAAAGCCCGATGGGTGGAAACGCCGCCGCATTCAGCACAAAGGGCGAAGCAGAAAAGCATGCTGAAACCCTAGACGGCAGCAAGGTTACCAATTGGGCCACACTCTACAACATTCTTATCAAATGAGAGCCCGCCTGACCATACTGTTGCTGGTAGCTTTCATTACCTCGTTTGCAAAAACTATCGAGGTAGGCGGCAACCGTCCAGTAAAAAGCCTGAAGCATGCGATTGAACTCGCTAAAGCAGGTGATAGCATTTTGCTTCATAAGGGAATCTATAAGGAAGGTAACATCCTCCTAACCAAGTCCATCTCACTGATAGGCATCGGTTACCCCGTGCTGGATGGAGAAGGAAAGCATGAGATACTCACCATCAGCGGAGAGAAAATAAAGGTCAAAGGAATAAGCTTCAGAAATGCCGGCTATTCTTCCACAAAGGATTATGCCGCCATTAAAATAGTAGATGCAGAACGGGTGTTAATTGAAGACAACAGGGTTACCAACTCTTATTTTGCCATTCATTTCTCCAATGCAAGATTTTGCAACCTGCGCAACAACAAGATTGATGGCGACAACAAAACCGAACATGCATCTGGCAACGGCATTCATCTCTGGAAATGCGATAACATGCTTGTTGAAAACAATTTCATAGAAGGGCACCGCGATGGGATTTATTTTGAATTTGTTACACATTCCATTATTCAGAAAAACATAAGCACACGAAACATACGTTACGGCCTGCATTTCATGTTTTCAAACAATGATGCTTACCTGGAAAACAGGTTTGAGAATAACGGTGCCGGAGTGGCAGTGATGTTTTCGCAGAAGGTGGTGATGATAAAAAATCATTTCGATAGAAACTGGGGCCCGAGTGCTTACGGTATTCTTTTGAAAGAGATCTCGGATAGCCAGATTTATCTAAATACATTTTCACAGAATACCGTTGGCATCCTCATGGAGGGAACCAACCGAATTGATGTTCAATACAACCAATTCAACTCCAATGGGTGGGCAACAAAAGTGCAGGCAAGTTGCGCTGACAACACCTTTTCCAGCAACAATTTTTTTGCGAACACTTTTGATGTGGCTACTAACGGTAACCTGATGCTGAACAATTTTTCAGGCAACTATTGGGATAAGTACCAGGGATATGACCTGAATAGAAACGGTGCAGGAGATGTTCCATTCTTCCCCGTGAGTATGTATTCAATGGTGATAGAACAGAATCCAGTGTCGGTACTGCTGTTGAGGAGCTTTATGGTTAACCTGCTTGATAAAGCAGAAAAAGCAATTCCAAGCTTAACACCCGAAACACTTAGTGACGATCAGCCACAGATGAAA
>DASQNW010000271.1:0-6692 GCA_035644775.1 Chitinophagaceae bacterium
CAACAAGTTTGGACTATAACCTGGAACATTACTGCGCAAAAAGAGGTTATTATGAATACGATAAAGGATGATTCATCAAAAGATTTGCTTCACACAGCGGAAAGTATGAAGAAGATGAACTTTTCTGAAGAAGACGAAAAAAGCAAGGAAGATCCCATAGATGCAACGGATCAATCTCGTATTGAGGAACGGGAGCAAAGGATTGCTTCAGAAAACGATACTGCAAGGTTAAGGACCGAAAAAGGAAGCGTTGAGGACAGCAGCTCCAAAAATCAGTAAAGCGAGCTCCTTAAGACACTTAAAAAATTGACATGGAACATGATGATAACAAAGCCCACGAGAAAGGTAGGATGCCTGCAGCACCTACTGGCAACGCAAGCAACCCTTCAGCCGAAGATGAAGTAACCGACAATGTTGGGGATCAGCAACTACTTGACAGCAGAGCAGAAAAATACTTGAGAGAAGTGGCTAGCATAGAAGATCTGCCGGATGAACAGGATTGGCAAGATGCTGAAGACAATCTTTCAGATGACAAAAGGTGATAAGTAATTGTTGTATCAATTGCACCTACATCTGGGGCAAAAAAACTTTAAATGTAGAACCCTCACCTTTTCTGCTTTCAGCAGTAATATATCCACTGTGATTTTCAATAACTTTTCGAACAATAGACAGCCCAATGCCGGTGCCGGTATACTCGCTTGTTCCGTGTAACCGAGTAAACACGTTAAATATCCGCTCCGCATCCTCCTGCTCAAAGCCAATTCCGTTGTCGCTAATAGAAACTATATAATATTCCTTTTGCAACTCTTCAGAGGAAAGATGCAGACCAGTGTCTTTGCCAAGGGCTTTGTGGCAACTGATTGTAATTTGTGGTTCCACGCCTGGCCTGCTGTATTTCAAAGCATTACTAATTAGATTTTGAAAAGCCTGCTGCAGCTGGCGGTGGTGTCCGGTTATTGTGAAAAGCTTATCAACATGGACCTTTGCATTTTTTTCTTCTATTTCTAAATCAAGGTCATTCAACACAAGACTTATAAGATAATTTAAATCGACTTTATCCAACATGCCTGGTCGTAAGCTCACTTGAGAGTAGTATAGAAGATCGTCAATTAGTGAAGACATACGTTTTGCAGCAGTTTCCATTCTTTCGAAATACCTCGTTTCCTCCTGCGTCAGCTTTTCCATCAAACTACCTTTGATGCGGTCGCTGAAAAACATAATTTTTCTTATCGGCTCCTTTAGGTCGTGAGATGCCGCATAAGCAAATTCTTCAAGATTTGCGTTAGTTCTTTTGAGATCTTCAATATACTTCTCGAGCTGTAGTTGTGCCCTTTTTAATGGTGTATAATCGTTGAAGGTTACCAGCACTTCGTCACCCACTTTGGTGCTGCGAAGGTCCAGATACAGATCATGCTGATCCACATTGTAGTGAATATCGACCTGCTGGGTCTCGCCAGTAAGATAAGTATGCTTATACATGTCGAAAACACCATTTGTAAGATAGCCAGGGAACCAGGTACTACCCAGAGCGCCATTTAACACCTCCGGTGTTTGACCCACATATCCGGCAAAACTTGGATTAGTGATGACAAAGCGGAAGTCGACCACTTCACCCGATGAATTTAGCACGGGTGCAAAAATGAACATTCCGGATTGCGAAGCGTTGAAAACCGCACTCAACCTGCTCACAGACTTTTCAATTTGAATTTGCGCCTCCTTGATCGGTGTCACATCTATAAAAACGTTGATCAGTCGATCTTCATCCATCCTGGCAACTGATAACTCGAGCCAAGATTGCAGCGGCGCATAAAAATATTGGGTGATGAATGGCTTTCCCGTTTTTAAAGTATTGAGTGCTTGTTGAAAAAGCGGACTTTCAAATACATTCGGGTCAATATCAGACACCTTGGAATTTAGAATCTCGTGCAAGGGTTTTCCCAGGTATTTTTCAGAGGTTTTGTTTGCAATTACTGTTCGCCCGTCGATCACTTCTCCCTGTGCGTTTCTAATTACTTCTGTAACCGTGATCCCGCTGGGAGAATGGGTCAGCAGATTGTCGAGCAGGTTCTTCTGTTCTTGTAGCCTGATTGCTGCTTCCCTTTGTGGAGATATATTACTAAACGTTACTACGATGCCGTCCTCATTTCTTTTTGCTGCAGAAATATCAAACCACGCATGGAGTTCCAGATTTTTGGAATAGACTTCTCGTCGCGCTGGATTACCTGTTTTGAGTACCTGCAGGTACATATCATAAATTCCAGTTTCAACAGATCCGGGAAAATAGTGCAGGTAACGTTTGCCTATAACAGACTCATTGAGGCCTAATATTGCGGTAAACTGGCGGTTGCATTTCACAAAATTAAAGTCGATGATATCACCAGCTTCATTCCTCACCGCATCTAATGCAACTACTCCAATAATTGACGCATCGAGAATGCTGTTGATAAATGCCTTTTGCTCGTTTAGATCCTCAGTTCTTTCTTTTACCTTTTGTTCTAACACTTCAGCCGCGGTCTTCTGTTCCTGAATATCAGTGGTGGTTCCATACCACCGGCGGATGCTTCCATCCCTTGCTTTTAACGGCACACCCCGTGTTAGAAACCAATTGTAGCTACCATCGTGTTTTCGGATGCGGTGTTGCACTTCGTAGTGTGTGCCGCCAGTTACGGCTTGTTGCCACACGAGAGAAGTGGCTTCCACATCATCATGGTGCAGCAACGATATCCATCCATTACCTGCCATCTGTTTCAACGGTACGCCTGTATAATCCAGGTATACTTTATTAAAAAATACAGCAGTGCCGTCTGGCAGAGTATGCCAGATCATTTGCGGCATTAGGTTAAGAGCAGCTGCCAACTCGTTGTGGTCGGGGTGATTCTCGTCACCTTCGAAATCGCCGGAGGCGTTTTCATCATTCGAATGCTCAAGTTTCTGCTTTTTTGCTTCTATCACTGGTCCTCTTTAAATGGTATATTATGCTTTTGCTACCGCCGACATCCGGAAGTATTCTTATACACGCATCAAAGAAAATGCCGCACCACCTTGTCAATTACCCAAACAACCATCTACCAACATCACTTCCAACACAAATCTTTCACCGAAGCAATGCGGCTGAAGTACCTTACAGGTTGATTTAATTAGAGCTAAAGAAACTACTTCTTTTCCGATCCTGGCTGTTGCGATGAGACCGTCTTTTACGTACTGACTTAGGAAGACGTATAGCTTCTGTACTTGAGATTTGTCTATTAAGATTTATGGCTTCTTCTAAGCAGAGCCCCATAAATTGCATTTCCTTATTCATCTTCAACAGATCAAGAGACACCCGAAGATGAGTTATTAGGAACGGCTCTAATAAGAATTGTATTATCACGCCCTGTACACCAGTATAGATGATTACTTCCATTAGAAAAATTCTGAAACGATGCTCATCCAAGATCAGCCTTCAAAACTTGTTTGAGCCACCACCTTGGTTGGCCAATTCTACTGGTGAAGGATTCGCCACCCGATCTTGCGTGCTTTTTACTGAAGAGAAAGGCGCCAGAACAACAGCGCCACCTGGAGCCTCTAAGAGATACCCTTTTGAAGTGGTTGCCAATGGAACAAGTGTGGTGTTCATTTGAATCTGCTCACCACTTGCTGTCTTAAGGGGTTTTTTAAGCCTTACCTTATAGACAAGATTCTTTTCCGGTACTGGCGGGGCGGTCTTTACTTTAGTATTTACGAATGGCAAAGGATCGACAGGTCCATTTGCTGTATAGATCCCAAAATGCAGGTGGGGTGCCGTAGCTTGTGCGTTACCGGTATTACCAACGAGGCCAATGACGTCGCCTTTTTTCACCGACTCCCCTTCTTGAACCAATTGCCTATCCAGGTGAGCGTAGTAAAGTGTAACAGCTCGATTTGCAGGTCTAAGCCAAACTGTTTTTCCACCCAAGCCACCTTCCCGAACACCCAGCACATAGCCATCTGCGGCCGCAACAACAGGCGTAAGCCTGGGGGCAAAAATATCTATCCCTTCATGGCTGCGGCGCCCTCCCTCCCTGTCAGCTCCCCAGAAACTTCCAACATGTGCTTTGCTTCCTGACACAGGAAAATCCAGAGAAGGACCCACGGAAACTGAAAGGTTGTATTCACCGCTACGGAATAGCTCTGGCTGCAAACGCAACAGGTACTCACCCGATTCATCAGCGTCAAAATAAAACTCAGCTTTGGACGTATCTACAGACAACACTGTTGCGGCGTTGGTGCCATTCAGCTTGAAAACGTCGGCATAGATCGGCAGTGGCGATCCTAATTTTTTTGTGAGAATAAAGTTTATGCGTTCACCCCTGTTTACAAGAAATTTCAGCCCGAGTGCACGTGGTTTGTCCACATGAAAAAACCCTTGCAGACGATGAGGTAAAGTAATAGTTTGCGGCTCTGCCAACGCTTTGTTTGAAGCACTCAGCCAGAGACGCCCTTCTGGAGTATCATCTAAACCTCTGCTTTCCAGTTTATTTGCATACTCCTGGTGAGGTGTTTTCTTTTCAAATATTTTCTGTAAACTGGATCGGCAGGAGACCGATAAACTTGTTGTGATGACGAGCAAGGCTACCATTCTCATAGACAAGCCTTCTCGCAAATGAAGCGCCTAAATTGGTGAAAGAAATACTAAGTGTAGGACTCTTTGAGGTAGTTTATGTGCATTCAAATAGTTCAAACTTCTAAAGCATACTTGCCTGGCAGCAGTTGCGCTTCTTCTTCTTTAAGCCTCTTTTCCTCTAATTCATCACGTTCCAACATGCGATCCTTTACCGTGGCATACCCTGGAAGAAAGATATTCCGGGTGATAGGGAGAAGCTTGGAGAGCAGAAACAATCGCGCTACCCATAAAATGACATTACCTAATACAGCATTGTGAAAGAAGCAGGCCTCGTTGTCACCTGTAATCAGCACAATAAAAAACTCAAAACACCCGATGAGCAGAATGGCAGCAAGCAAGGCTTTGGCAGAAGAATAGGCTTTCATACTATTGGTTGGATTAGCAAAATACGATTTGGATATTAGAAAAGCAAGCTTCAATCGGCGAAATGGCAATTAATGAAGACGTGTTATCCACCGGCAAATCACATTTGCGTCACGGCCCGAAAGGTGCTGTTGATCACTTCAGCCATTTTTGGAAAGTCGAGCGTATCTATGGTGTCGCTAACAGTGTGGTAGTTGGGGTTCCTGACAAAAGCGGTATCATTAATCATAAGAGCCTGGTATCCAAACTGCCAGTAACTGCGTTGGTCGGATAGACCACCCAGCCCGTCTGCCGTCGGAAAATGTATTACCTGAACATCAACCCCCGAACCCTCGGCCATTAATCGATGTACCTTGTTGTTGAAGTCCGCATATTTTTCAATGCCTACTACAATTATAAAATTGGCGGTGTTAGGATAGGTCTTAGCAAGAGCCGGTGTAGGAAAAGGCTGTGAATTTGGTTCATCCGAGAAATAACCTATCATTTCCAGGCATATCATACCCATTACATCTACCTGCTGTGCATGTAGCGATTTAGCGTGAACATAGCTGCCCATGAACTCAGTTGCAAAAAACGGTGGTTCTTCAAGGCAGTAGCCGACGAAATCAACCTGGTACTCCAGCATTGGAGCTGCGGCCATTATCATCCGGTATAGCTCAAGAAGGCCTGCTACTGCACTGGCATTATCGTCAGCACCGGGTTGCTCGCCACAGACATCGTAGTGCGCCCCGACAACCAATCGCCTGCTCTTGCCTCGGTTGTAAGACGCAATAACATTCTTGTATTCACGACCACGCACTTTCCATTTTTGATATTCTGGCATTCCCCCACAAGCGGTAAATTCGTGACTGATGTAATCTGCAACTATGTTGAGGCTTTGGACATTTTGATAGCTCCTCGCAGGCTTCAACGAGGTTAAAAACTCCACATGAGAGAAGATCCGACCCACATCCGCCTTTACTGTTCTCATAAACACATCTTTTAAGCTTTTCTGCTCGATAGCTCAAATGGCAAAAACAATACTAACAACCGCAGGTTGCTAAAAACAGCCCTAATAGAATGCAGTTATCCTGGTAAGAAACTTGAGGAAGAAAAATCTTGCCGTTATTTACACTATGGAAGGAGAATTATATTTCGACATTTCTTCGGAAGAACAAGGTGGCAGTCTGTACCGCAAAAAACTCGGAGAAGCTGTGTTGTTCGTTTACGATCATAGCACTTACGATGCAGAAAGAGATGATGTAAAGGTTTTCAAAACCACCTACGCAACCTTCGCTGCTTTTTGGAGCGACTTGAAAAAGAACAAAGAATGGTTCTATTTGCATCCGCTGTTTGTGCATCCTGAGGTAAGGTCCTTCGTTCAGCAGGAGTTGAGAACTGTAGATTGGACAGTACAGGGAGATCACAAATGGCAAGACTCACATCAGCGCCAGTGGAAAAAAGTGCTTACAGATCCTGCTGATTATTATAAACCTGGCTTTTAGCTGCTGGCAAACCGCTGTTGCAGTTGTCGCGCTTTTGCCCATCACTTACATCAAGGTACAAATCAGGTACAAGCAAACCCTAAAAAACGAGGTAATAACCAAAAGCAACAATAAGGTACCGACAAAAAAAAGCCCCATGTTACAAGGCTTTAGCCAAGTTTCCTATAAAGATGTTATCTACTTACTTTGTGCAGTCACTTTCC
>DASQNW010000272.1:0-5741 GCA_035644775.1 Chitinophagaceae bacterium
GGCAGGTATGCTTACACAGCCAAGAGCAAATCAACAGGTGACGAAATGAAAGAGAGTTTTGTTGTGAACTCTAATGCATTGAACGAGGTGTTCATCGACATGATGTATTTTGTTGATGAACAAAATCACAAAAGAGAGAGCATCCGGAGAAGAGCGGAGACAAAGGTGGCAGAGAACACAACACAGCAGAATCGGCCGCCTGCTGGACCCAGCGTAGCCGAGCCGGTGAAGACTGCAATCACAGCCTTAATAAACAATATGGTTGCCGTAAAAGGAGGCAGCTTTGTTATGGGCAACAACAAAGCACCTGCATCCGACGAAGTGGAGCACCCTGTGACCTTAAGCGCAGTTAAATTCGGAAAATATGAGGTGACGCAACAACAATGGGAGAGCCTTATGGGCTACAATCCTAGTGTAAATAAAAACTGCAATGACTGCCCTGTAGAGAACGTAAGTTGGGAAGAAGCAATGAGGTTTATTGCGAAACTAAATGTGCTCAGCGGTCGAAAGTTCCGCTTGCCTACCGAGGCAGAGTGGGAGTACGTTGCACGAATTGGTGGCAGGGAAGAAATTGAAAATGAGGGTGGTCCCGAACAGTATATCAAGAAAACAGCCTGGTACTATGGCAACTCAGAAAAAAAGACGCATCCAGTGGGTGAGTTGCAAGCCAATGCAGCGGGGGTACACGACCTGTTAGGAAATGTATCTGAGTGGTGTTCCGATTGGTATGGTCCTTACTATTACAAGGAAGAGAACAATCATATCAATCCCGAAGGTCCGCCGCTCGGCAAGGAGAAAGTAGTCCGCGGGGGATCTTATCTCGATTATTCGGGCGACCGCTTCAGGCCATCTTTAAGGGAAAAACTCAGACCCACTGCCAAAAGCGGAAGTATAGGTTTTAGGTTGGTTTTGGAATCAGAGGCCGTTGCCTCTAACTTTTAATTTCTAACGGGTGGTAAACAACTGATGCCGGATGAAAACTCCGGCTTTCTCAAATCTTATTTTTTTGTATTGCAACTCATTATTGAGGAAGCTCACTTCATCATAGCATTCTTTCTTTCTGCGCATGATGCTCCTGGTGCAAAGAATACGTTGATTAGCTTCACAAAAAATTTAGCTGATGAATGGTTTCTTTCAAAATTGGGTTGATCTTACTGCGCTGGTTTTGTGCTTCCTGCTCCCTTTTTTGTTTGTAGTTCGCGTGAAAAAGCTGAAAAAGAAAAAAGTAAGGGCAGTGCCGGCTTATTTCTTGTTTTTTGCCCCTGTAGCAATTCTTGTGTTTATATTCTTCCACTTGTTTGAGAACAGTTTTCATGCTATAGAAGACGCTGTTGCGGGAAAATTCAAATACGATTTTCGGTTTTACTCACTAATGTTGTTGGGGTTGGTAGTAGCACAACTTGGTTGGCAACTGCTAAATAAATGCATGGCCAAATGCCTTAAAGAAAGGTACAAAAACGTTCACCTTTTCCGTACTGTAGCATTCATCTATGTACTAACAGCACCACTTATACCCCTCACGCCTATAAGTGCTGTGCCGGCAATTTGTTGCACCATTAGTCTCATTGCCTTACCCTTTGTTAGGAGAAAGGCGAGGACAAGCATCGACTTTGAAATGGCTGACGATGTGATAGCAGTAGCCGTGTAATGCTCGAGATGGATAGCTACACCGCAAATGCATGCTTGCTGATGTAATCGATAAGAAGTGCGGTGTTTTTGAGATTTAGCTTTTTGAGAATATTGTACCGGTGTATCTGAACTGTTTTTTCTGAGAGGAAAAGTTTTTCACCAATTTCCTTAGACGATAATCCTTCTTTGAGTAAAGAAATCACCTCTATCTCTCTTGGAGATAGAGCGTCGAGGCCTTTTCGCTCATCACCACCTAAAAGCATCTGCTCAGAAAGTATGCTCTTTACTTCCTGGCAAATATATTTTTCTCCATTCAACAGGCTTTCCAAAGCCTGGAACATCTCCTCACGTGAAGAGTTTTTTGTAACATAGCCTCTTGCGCCTTTGCTCATCATCTTTTTTGCGTAAGTAGGTTGCGTATGCAGCGATACACCTAGGATTTTAGCCGCCGGATTTTTTGCAATGATTTTTTCTGCTGCTTCAATTCCATTGATGCCAGGCAGGTTGATGTCCATGATAATGATATCAGGGTTTAGTATACTCGCAAGTTCTACACCTTCTTCGCCGGTACCGGCTTCACCAATCACCGAAAAACGGGGATCGCTGTTGAAGGCCATGGCCCAGGCTTCTCTTACTAAGGTGTGATCATCGACAATGAGTATAGTTGTTTGGTTCATACTTAACTGGTTTAGGGTAGAATCTTATTTACAACCGCAAGTTTACAGTAGCACATTTAGCAAAAAGCACCAGAAGCGATCTAAATTGGATCGATAAAGGAAAATGCTTACATGATTGTAGAACTACTTTCTGGTTCATTTTCCCTATTCCTCTGCGTATGAAACCTCTAAAGCCTAACCTAATATTGCTTTTAGAAGCAACAGCAACGCCAGCACGGTAAATAGCGCGGTTACGTATGCAAATGAAACTAGTGCGAAACTTTTGCGGATGTGGGTTCTGTTAAGGGTTTTCATAGTTTGTGTTTTTAATTGAAAATGGGTTAGTAAAATCTTGCACTTGATCACCTTTGCTGGTACAAAAAAAACATTGCAAGTGCCAGCAACGTTGATGAAACAAAGGAGATGAAGATTTCTGTGTAACAAAGTGTAGATTTATTTTTCATAAGCATACGTTTCTTCTAAGATAGGTTTCAACTGAAAGTGACAAAAACTTCTCGTCATCATATTTTCGCAGCTAAAGGGTTTACCCTACTATAACTTAGAGAGATTTACCACCTCCCAATAGATGCAAAAAGAAGCATCGAAAATTTACTTTTGAACGTGTCGTAATACACCTGTTATTTGACGCGGATGAATACCTCTTCTCGATTCTCAAAATCCTAAGTTTGCCAAAAGCATTTACCATGAAGAATAAGATTTATCCTTGTCTGTGGTTTAACGGAAACGCTAAAGAAGCAGCAAATTTTTACTCCTCTGTTTTTACTGACACAGTTGTCACAGCAGATACTCCTCTGGTAGCAACTTTCGAATCTTCTGGACAGAAGTTCATGTGTCTTAACGGCGGCCCGGATTTTAGTTTCAATCCATCTGTTTCTTTTTTTGTTGTTTATGAGAACCTTCAGGAGCTGGAGACTGCGTGGAGCTTGCTGGTGCAGGATGGATCTGTGTTGATGGCACTCAATAAATATGAGTGGAGTGAAAAGTACGGCTGGCTGCAGGATCGTTATGGCGTTAATTGGCAGTTGTCCTTTGGCAAATTATCAGAAGTAGGGCAAAAATTTACGCCTACACTAATGTTCACCGGCAATCAGCACGGCAAAGCAGAACAAGCAATAAACTTCTATACATCTGTTTTCAACAATTCTTCTATTACTGGTGTGCTTAAATATTCGGCCACTGATCATGATGTTGAAGGGACAGTAAAGCATGCACAGTTCACTCTCGAAAACCATGTGTTTATGGCCATGGACAGTTCTATGTCAAAAGAATTTAGTTTCAATGAAGCTATCTCTCTGGTGGTAGAATGTAAGCAACAGCAGGAAATAGACTATTACTGGAATAAACTCACTGAGGGCGGCAGCGAAGGGCGGTGCGGCTGGTTGAAAGATCGATTTGGTGTGTCGTGGCAAATTGTTCCTGCAATACTTGGCGAGCTAATGAGTGATCCTGCCAGGTCCGGCAATGTGTTGAAAGCATTCATGAAAATGAAAAAATTTGACATAGAGGAATTACTTGCTGCGTCATAACATACGATAGCGTAGTGTCTGATGCTGTAAAACTGCTTATGGAAAGTTGAAACTGATAACAGCAATATCCAATCATACATTGAGAAGGGTAGGTATAGGTATTCACTTCGCCATACAGTACATCGATGAGATTTCTAAAAAGATATTAGAGTTGCCGGAAAGGATGGACTGTATGTGTTTTACAACGAAGGCAAATAGCTCCTGGTGCCGTAGGTGAACGGGAATTTCACACATACTTTAATGGCCATGTACCTCTCCCTCTATGCAGGTGTTTGAGAAGAAAGTTTTTGTGCACCTGAAATTTGAATCTGCTTCATTGGATCAATAGCCAGCCAAAGCAAACCTCCTGTCACCATCACGGCGGCCACTATATATAACGGATATTGAAAGCTGCCGGTTGATTGCGCGATTTTTCCAAATGAAATTGCCAGGAAGAAGGCACCCATTTGGCCGAAAAAATTCATCGCTCCTGTAACCGTTCCTGCATTGTTTCTCCCTATATCCGTGCAGACAGCATACGACACCATCACACCAAAGGAAAAAAAACCGTTTGCCGCTATCAGGCTGTAAGCTGCCCAGTTATTGTTTTGAACTACTGCCGCGAAAAACAACAAGAGACCGCAGGTCCCGAGACCTGTCATCCCAATAAACCGCCTCCCGAAACGGAGTCCTTTCTTCTTCATCAATAGATCACCGGCAAATCCGCCTAAAAGAAATCCCACTATACCAACAATAAACAAGGTAAACACGGTGAACTTCATTTCATTTTCAGTAAACTGCCGTCCTTCCTGCAAATAAACAGGCATCCATGCCACGAAAAAATAGTTAGCCCACTGGCAACAGAAGTACATGAGCATCAAAGCCCACAGGTTTTTGTTTTTAAGAATAACCTTCCACGAAAGAGAATGGTGTGACGCGGAATATCGGCTGTTATCTTCAATATACTTTACTTCCCTAGTGCTGATGTTTTTCATTTGAGCCGGCCGGTCTTTGAACCACTTGTAACAGAAAAGCACCCATACTACACCAATGGCAGCATTCACGTAAAAGGGCATACGCCATCCATAGGCCACAGCCAGAGGCACAATGATGAGAGGAGCTATGGCGGAACCTATCTGCGAACCAATGCCTACCCATGTTAAAGAACGACCCATCTCCTGAACCGGGAACCACCTCGACATTACAATCATGCAGTTTGGGTAAGTGCCTGCTTCACCCATGCCGAATAGAAATCGAATAATAATGAGAGAGATGAGTCCTGTCGAAAAGCCGGTGAGAGCGGTGAAAAAAGACCACCATAAAACAATACGAATGAACACAGCTCTTGGACCGATCCTGTCACCTAAGACTCCAGACGGGATTTCAAACAACGCGTAGGCCAAAGAAAAAGCTGCAAGCACCCAACCGAACTGCTCGTTGTTCAGGTCAAATTCCGTTTTCACCCTTACCCCAACAATCGAAATGCAGATGCGATCAAGATAAGTGATGGTAGTAAGAGAACAAAGTAACACCAGCACTCTGTACCGGTATGGAACCTTCCAGGTCATTAACAGATTTTTAGCGTTAGGCCTTGTGCTCAAGATCAACTCTGCAGCTGCAAATCAAACTAAAATAACTGAGGGACACCGGTTGTTCTTTATTTTTTGTTGAGAATGAAAGAAGGCTTCAAGTAAAACCTCAGTAATAATCCAATCAAAAGTTAAATGCTTCCTGCTGTGTCTTCTCTCCAGCGAAAAAGATCGGGAAAGCTCCCCGGAAGTGCGATAAAAGAGCTACTTTTCTACCTCGATTTCTTGCAATGAAAAATCCATTTTACAAAAGGAATTCAAAACTCATCGTTGTTCTCGGAGCTATCGCTCTAGTTTTCTGTGGTTATCTGCTGATTTCTCATTTTACCACCGACAAAGTA
>DASQNW010000273.1:0-6917 GCA_035644775.1 Chitinophagaceae bacterium
ACAAAAGGAACGCCTCCCCGTTTGCTGGAGGGACTTGGGAACACAACTTCACTCGGCGAAGAAATACAAAAGCTTTTGCCGAACACTTATGTGGTTAAAACATTAAATACGGTAAACTACAAACTAATGGTGGATGCCCGGCTTGTGAACGCCGGGGATCACGATCTCTTTATCAGCGGCAACAACGCCGATGCAAAGAATAAGGTGAAGCATTTTCTTGTAGATAATTTTCACTGGAAAGCAGATCGCCTGATTGACCTTGGTGGCATTGAAACAGCACGCACCACGGAAGCTATTGTTCCTTTCTGGGTAAGCGTCTGGCAAAATCTTGGCACTCCTCTGTTCAACTTCAAAGTGGTGCATTGATATGAGCAATCATTTCACGTAGCGCAACATCCGGAGAATGAGGTCGGGATCGGGGCAGTTGCTTAAATAGTAGTTCTTTTCAGACGCTTTGCACACACCGGGATAATCGCCATGCATCCCCTGCAGGTCTTTGATTATTTGGAAGTGAAGGTGCGGAGGCCAATAACCATTCTCCTGGGGAATACCAAATTCAGCAAATACATCGCCCCGCCTGATGGGTTCTCCTTCCCCAAGGTTTTTGATGGATGCCAGGCTAAGATGTCCGTACAGCGTATAGAAGGGTTCTGTTCCGATGCTGTGAGAAAGAATAATAGTTGATCCATAATCACCGAAGCTATTATTGAAAGCAAAACTGTGAACAAACCCATCAAAGGGTGCCATCACCTTCGTGTGAGGCTTACCCCAAATATCTATTCCTAGATGCAGCCGCCGTGGCTCTTCGTATAGCGTAGCATTCGCCGACTCAAGGCTGGTATTCTCTTTATTTAGTTCATTCGACCCAAAGAGACCGCTTCGGCTATAGATACTTCTTTCTTCTCCATAGCCGCCAATGCCGTATTTAGCCCCCGAAGTCTCCAGTTGATGATTGATATATTTAATAAAAGCAGGCGTGTTGTTGATCACTTCGGGTGTTAACTCCGTGTTGTTCATGCTAAAGTCGAATAGCACCAGCTTGTCCTGGTGTGGCTCGAAAGGGACTACATTATGTATGCTGTCCAGAGTGGCCAAACTATTAACGAGCTTGTCAAGTTCCATCCTAAATTATAGCGGCTAAAGTTCGGCAGCTTTTCGCAACAAAATATTCCACCCGCTGCGGCGTTTAAGTACTACACAACAAAATACTTCCCTTGAAGACACCACACCTCTCACTGTTTGTCATTATTTGCTTGCTGCTCGGGCATATTTGCGTTGCACAAATGATCACCGGCGTCTGGAAGGGCAAAATAGGAAAGCAAAAAGCAGAAGTAAAATTTGTGCAGAATGGTGATAGCATTACGGGCACATCGTACTATTATGCAAGCGGCGGCAATTACAGGAGGTACAGCATAAAAGGTTATTTTGACCCTGCATCGAATGGTGTGATCTGGTGGGATGATCAATTGATTGAAGATAAAAACGGGTCCTTTAGCGTGGGTGGCGGCAAGTTGCCACAGCTCTCACATGCAGATTTTAACTGCCCTGGCGGTGGCGTAATGATGCTGGAAGGAAAGACAAGCCCCAAACAAGACCCCAATCCGGAATCTGAACTTCACCTGGACAAAATTGCAAAAACAAACTTCAGGGACGAATGGGATTATGTGATTGACAACTACATCAGGGGGATGAACCATCCCGATGTGATCGACAGCGTATATCAAATTGCTTTTAAACATTCGCGGAAAAACATCCCTGAACCAGCCGCAACAAGCACTGCACCACCAGAAAGGAAAGAACTGCCTGCAGAAATTGTATCTATTCCCCCACCACCTGAAAAACCGGTTATTACCAAGCCTGTAACTATTGAGGAAAAATTCATCACCCGCACTCCGAAATATATGATGGATATACCCGTTGCGGGAGATTCTATTGAGTTCAGGTTTTATGACAATGCTGAAATTGATGGCGACTCAATCTCACTTTTTCTCAACAACAAGCTAGTATTTCAACACATCCGTTTAATAGCATCTGCCTATACTATTAAAATTGCCGTTGCAGAACTACAAGACATCAATGAACTGGTGATGGTGGCTGAGAATCTTGGTAAAATTCCTCCGAATACTGCTTATATGGTAGCGATCGTAAATGGTCTGCGATACGAGGCTAACCTGCAAAGCACAGAAGAAACGAGTGCCATGATCAAACTGATCAAGCCGAAATAGCACTGCGCAAACGCTGCAACTGACCTATGTGTCTTTCAGTATGGTAAATAATAAAGTACACCCATTCCAGGATGGTTAGGGTACCCAACGCGGGGTGTTTGCCGCTTATACAAGCTTGCGTGATGTCGAGCGTCTGAATCATTTCTCTCATTCGCTTCCTTTCTGCGTTCAGAGCATCTATCAAAAGCTTTCTGTCTTTTATTGCGGATACAGGTTGCACCCTTTCTGGCGCTACACGCCTGTTTTCTATATCCAGCATCACTGATCTAATGAGGCCGAGCTTTTCATCAGAAGGACGTGTACTTTCAATGGTTTCCCCGCTGATCACTTTATTGGCTATGCGATCTAGTATCAACAGGTGTTCGCCGATTTGTGCACCGCTCCATCCATTATCGGGTGGCGTAGTAAACAACAGTTCTTCCGGGAACTCTGAGAACTCTTGCAACAAGACCCTGGAGTTTTGGTCGAGATCTGTTACCAACAGTTCCTTGTCCATTCGAGATCAGATATTGATTTCGCTAATCTTTTTCAACGCTTTCTTCGGAGCCGGAAGTTCTTTCGTCGTATTCAATCCGCTTTTCAGTCAGTGAAGATTGCTTTTTGTCTGCCTGCTTCCGTTCGTCATTGTTGTCGGTGTCCACTGCAGCCATTCCCTTCTGTGGTGCTTCCGTATTGTATCCTGCGGGATTATATTGTTTATCGTCCATGATAAAAGCTTTAGAGTAAAGCATCAAAATAATGTGCCACTAGTTGCCTTTATGAAACAAAAGCTTGCATCTTACCGGGTAAGCAATTTTATGGGTGTCAGGGCCACTCGCCTGAACTCTACCTCTGCACCTTCTGCCTGCAAGGCGATGTTACCTCTTCTTGCGGTGCAATCGTAGCCATAATTCACAAGATCTCCATTCACCCACACTTTCACTGAATCAGCCACACACTCCACCGTCATACTGTTCCATTCACCTAAGGGTTTTTCAGAACCATCTGTCAGGTTGATGATTCGTCTTTCTTTACCTTCTGTAACTCCCCAGTTTTCCTTTGGTCCTCTTCTTGTCTCCATATCTGGCACTTTGATGTCCTCAACAATGCACCAGAAGTCACCTGCATTCTGATGCATCATCTGCACCTCCAGCGACTTTGGAAACATTTTGTACAAAGCCCGCGGCGTGGAAGCGTGTACGAGCACGCCGCAGTTACCTGGAGCACCGGCAAACCTGTACTCAATCTGCAGCCTGTAGTTTTCAAATACAGAGTCAGTAATCAAATGCCCTTGTGGTGTGCCAAGGCTCACCAGCATACCATTTCTAACAATAAAGGGAAACCTTGCATTTTTGTTGTTATCCAGCTCCGGAACATCCGCATGCCAGCCGGAAAGATCTTTTCCATTAAATAGTTGATGTGTAGTAGTACGCGGTACCCGGGCAGCGCACGATAACAACAGCGTACAAATGAAACAAAGGAGCAGATTCTTCATTACACAAATATGAGAATAAGTATGCGATAAAGAAGCAGGCCGTTGAAAGCTGCGACTGATGCGCTCCCGGGCTATCTGTAAAAATTGCTATCTTCCGAACGAAAAATCAACCCGACTCACGCTTATGGTTTTAGGTTTGCTGAAAGAACCCGATCACGAAACAAGAGTTTCTCTCCTGCCCGATGCTGTGGCTACACTTGTTAAAAAAGGCATTCAAGTTTTGGTGGAAAATGGTGCTGGTGAAATGGCATTCGGCCGCAACAATGACTATGAAGCTGCGGGAGCAACCGTTGCACACCGAAGCGAGGTAATAAATCAGGCGCAAGTACTTGTAAGCATTCATTTACTGAAGGATGAGGAAATCACCGGGAATTCTTCAAAAGTTTTTGTCGGCGTATACCAGCCTCTTTTCAATCAGCCTACAATGTTGAGGTGGGCAGACAAGGGGATTACAACTTTCAGCCTCGATATGCTGCCGCGAACAACCCGTGCACAAAGCATGGATGTATTAAGCTCCCAGGCTAACATTGCCGGATACAAAGCCGTGCTGCTTGCTGCAAATCTATATCCCCGATACTTCCCGATGTTTATGACGGCTGCCGGGAGCATTGCACCGGCAAAACTTCTTGTGCTCGGTGCCGGTGTTGCAGGCCTTCAAGCCATCGCCACTGCACGAAGGTTGGGCGCCGTAGTAGAAGTATTCGACACCCGGCCGGCAGTTAAAGAAGAGGTACTAAGCCTTGGAGCAAAATTCGTAGAAGTGGAAGGTGCTGCAGACCCGTCACAGGCGGGTGGATATGCTGTGGAGCAAACAGAAGAATACAAGCAAAAGCAACAGCAAAGAATTTCCGACAGCATTGCTAAATCCGATATTGTAATCACCACCGCACAGATCCCCGGGAAAAAAGCTCCTATTCTAATAACAGAAGACATGTTAAAGAACATGCGTAACGGCTCTATTATAATTGATCTGGCAGCTTCCACCGGCGGCAATACACCTTTTACAAAGAACAATGAAACGGTAGATTACAACGGTGTTTCAATCATAGGAAATTCCAACCTGCCGGCTTCTATGCCTTCCGATGCTAGTAAGCTTTATGGAAAGAATATTCTGAATTTCCTGCAGTTAATAACAACTAAAGAAGGTGAGCTAAATCTGAACTGGGACGATGACCTGGTAAAGGGATGCTGCATAACTCACAATGGTGCAATAGTACACGACCGCGTTAAAGGATAGTCTTCGAAAATATTATTAAACAACAAAGTCTATGAACGATATGCTACAGTGGATCAGCAAGAATGAACAAATGATTTACATCCTGGTGCTGGTGGTTTTTTTAGGTTTTGTGATCATCGCCAGAGTGCCTGCTGTGTTGCACACGCCTTTAATGAGCAATGCCAATGCAATTAGTGGAGTGGTGATCATCGGCGCCATAATTATTACTGGCCGTGCTGCTGCTGATAATTATCCTGCGCTGATATTGGGCTTTCTTGCAGTATTTCTCGGCACATTGAATGTGGTCGGCGGCTTCGTTGTTACAGATAGAATGCTCGGCATGTTCAAAAAAAGAAAATAAGGATATGAGCTTTCCAATTCTTACTATTATCTATATCGTTGCTGCGGTTACTTTCATTGTGGGCCTCAAAATGATGTCACACCCTGCATCAGCACGAAGGGGAAACCTGACTGCCGGAGCAGGGATGGTGCTCGCCATCTTTGCAACAGTGTTTTTATATGGAGATGAAGGAGGCAATGGCCTAGGAAATTATGCATGGATTTTTGGCGGCTTAATAGCAGGGACTGCTGTCGGATGGATGGTGGCTCAAAAAGTGAAGATGACGGCCATGCCAGAGATGGTAAGCCTATTCAACGGGATGGGTGGTGCCAGTGCATTACTGATTTCCGTTTCTGAGTTTTACCAGATCATCCACAACTCCACGACTGCCGCAGACGAAGGCTTTTATCTTACGGCGCAATCCGTAGATCACGTGCACATCGCCATTATTAGTGCAGGCATCGTGCTGGGAGGCATTACTTTTTCCGGTAGCCTGATAGCATGGGGCAAGCTCAATGGCACCATAAAGGATTTCAGCTTTCCCGGCCAAACGTATATCAATCTCTTCCTGCTTTTCGGAATCCTGCTTTATTCTGCTTACCTGATCTTTCAAATGCCGACAGAAAACGGTTTAGGTGCCGGTTTCTGGCAAACGCATGTATATCTTTTGTACGGATTGATACCGCTCTCATTGCTGTATGGTGTGTTTTTCGTGATGCCAATTGGTGGTGCCGATATGCCGGTAGTTATCTCCTTGCTCAATTCACTTAGCGGTATTTCTGCAGCATGTAGCGGATTCCTGTTCAACAATCTATTTATTCTTACAGGTGGCATTCTTGTGGGTGCAGCAGGAACGATCCTCACTATATTGATGTGCAAAGCCATGAACCGATCACTGAAGAATGTGCTTATTGGGTCGTTTGGCGGAACAAAAGCAGGTGCAGAAAAAAAAGAGCAAGGTTCACACAAGGAAATAACCCTTAATGATGCGGCCACCGTAATGAGTTATGCTAACAAAGTGGTGATCGTGCCTGGGTATGGCCTGGCTGTAGCGCAAGCTCAACATGCCTGCCGTGAGTTAGAAAAGATGCTGGCATCGAAGGGGGTTGACGTCACTTATGCTATTCACCCCGTAGCTGGTCGTATGCCAGGGCACATGAATGTGCTCCTTGCAGAAGCAGATGTGAGCTACGACAAGCTGCTCGAGATGGAGCAGGCGAATGATGAATTTCCAAAAACAGATGTGGTATTGATATTAGGAGCAAACGACGTAGTGAATCCGGCAGCGAAAAACGATGCTTCCTCTCCTATTTACGGAATGCCAATTTTAGATGTGGAACTGGCAAAATCCGTTATCGTCAATAAACGAAGTATGAAACCCGGGTACGCGGGCATTGAGAATGATTTGTTTTTTCAGCCAAAAACTTCCATGCTTTTTGGTGATGCAAAAAAGGTGTTGCAAGACCTCGTTTCCGAGATTAAAACCCTTTAAGAAGTTCTAGAATCAACTTGAAGCAGGCCAGATGGTCTGCTTTTTTGTTATGCCTACACTAGATTGTTTTAACAAATTCGGATAAAACTTATTACACCTTGCGAGGTCTGCATGTATAACACAAAAAAACCTATGGATATGAAAAAACTAATACTTCCCCTGATGATAGG
>DASQNW010000274.1:0-2169 GCA_035644775.1 Chitinophagaceae bacterium
GCTGAACAGAAAAGTAATTCTCAGACGCTAGTTGCTAATTATCCAAAACAACCAATTTTGAAGAAGGTTTTCAATACTTTAATATGCGTCCCAATTGCAACTATCTGTTTAGCGCAGCAGGTTCAGCTTTTTGCCTACAAGCAAGCTGTTGTGCCGGGAGCCCGGCAAACCATAGAATTAAATGAAGATGGCACATCAAAGGAGATCAGGCGATCGGCAAAGCAGAACCTGTTTATTTATTTAAAGTATCCCACCACATTGGAGCTGCAGGTGCTTGAAGTGATTGTAGAAGGGAAACCATTTAAATCAAGAACCGAGGCCATTCACAAGACACCGGTCGTATATAAATTGGATGATTCACTACAGCAACAAAACTTTACTCTCGTTCAAAAAACGAATTGCAGGGTGTTGATGTTAACTCCCATCGAAGAAATCCCAAGTAAAAACACGAGTTCGGCCGAGGATGAAAGACCTGAATTGGTAGTTGTTTATACCGCAAATGGAAAAAAATCTGAAATTTCCGCCACAAAATTCAGACATCTACCGCGAGGCATTCTACAATGAAAAAGACCAGTAAGAATACTGGTCCTTTTAGCCTAAACCGTCCGACAAAAATATCTTAAGGTGAGTGTTGTTTGCTTTGTTATAATAATTTCAAGTACTATGCCAATCCACTCTAAATACTTCCCACAATTTCGTTCCTTTCTTTTTCTGTACTTTAAACCAAATTTGCTGTATGCCACCTCCTCCTTGGTATAAAGGAACGGTAATAAAAATAGAAGACGCAACCTACAATACCAGACGCTTTTGGATTGAGATCGCAGCTGTGTCTACATTTGATTTTATACCTGGGCAATTTATTACCCTTGATCTCCCCATACATGACAAACCAAATAAACGCTGGCGTAGTTACTCTATTGCTTCGTGGCCCGAGGGCAATGTTATAGAACTGCTAATAGTGTTGCTTGAGGGTGGCGCGGGCACTACTTTTCTTTTCAACGAGGTGCGGGTTGGCTCAGAAGTAAGTTTACGAGGACCGCAAGGTAATTTTACGCTGCCGGATCCTATTGATAAAGACCTGGTTTTTATCTGTACCGGCACCGGGATAGCTCCGTTCCGATCAATGCTTCATTACATCAACCAACATAATATTCCTCATCAAAATATCTACCTGATCTTCGGAACCCGTACACAAAGAGATTTGCTTTATTACGAAGAAATAAAAGCGTTGCAGGAAGAAGTTCCTTATTTCCGCTTCATGCCAACATTATCAAGAGAAGAATGGCTTGGTTGCAAAGGTTACGTGCATGGCGTATATGAACAGCTTTGTAAAGAAAAGCCACCCGCACATTTTTATTTATGCGGATGGAAGGCAATGATTGATGAAGCTAAAAAGAGAATTATTGACCTTGGCTATAATAAGAAAGATATTCACCTGGAGTTGTATGGGTAGATCAGATTAGCAAATGTGAAGATGTGCAGATATGCAAATGTAGCTGTTGGTTTATAAGGCAATCATCTTCATCAACACTCGCCTAAAGCTGCAAATGTGAAGATGTGCAGATATGCAAATGTAGCGTTGTGTTATAAGCTAATCATATCATCAACACTCGAGTAAAGCTGCAAATATGAAGATGTGCAGATATGCAAATGTGGTGGTAGTTTTATTAGCCAATCTTCATCAACACTCGTTTAAAAGCTGTAACCGACTGCAACACCGCCAAATGGTTGTATATACCCCTTAGCTATAATGGGCGTAAAACCAATGCGCCACATGAACCCTCCATCAAGTGGCTGCCGACGATACATGAATGAAGCAGTTCCGTACAGGTTTGTTTTATTGTCATTGGTGTAATTAAGAATATCAATTTTCTTTGAAACAACAGTAAAACCGGCTCCTGTTTCAAAGGTGTGTACCGATGATGGCTTTCCAAAAATGTAGTTTATCTGTACCGGCACCGTTACAACAGAACGGCTTTCATACTCAAAGTTGTTTCCATTATGCACTTCTTCATCGGACGTAACGAAACCCAGACCGCCCCTGAAACCCCATCCATAAATAGAAGGCTTAAAACGTGAATCAATATTGGCTGAAAACAATATTCCAGGCCCACCCAGTTCTGCATAGAAAGCAGTTCGTCCTGGAATTTTGGGAGATACACTTTCTTT
>DASQNW010000275.1:0-3108 GCA_035644775.1 Chitinophagaceae bacterium
GAACTGCCCACCACCGTTGGAAGCTGTTGTAGTGCCGTATTATTTCTTGCTTCAATGAGTTGGATGGTGAAATAATAGACGGTGTTTTTTTCAATTTCCAACTATCAAGCATGATAAAAATAATTAAAGATAACCAGCACACTTAATGCGACATCCACCTGCGAAATGTCAATTAAAGAAAAGAACTATATAAGCAATCGTAATCGAAGAGCCCAGACAATACCTATCAGCAAATTGTTTTCTGGTTTTTTAAAGGGCAAAAGACCATACAGATAGATGCCTTTCCAACTTTCTTTACTTTTTCTTCGATCATAAAGTAGGTAGTGCTTCTACAAATCGCAGCAGGTTCCAAATAATTTTGTCTGTCAGCCCCTGTATTGAGGCTATGTCCCGCCCTGAAATAGGTTGACCATTTTGTGGTTAAGAATTTCGTTTAAAATGTACCGGAACATTAATAAGTTCTCGCGGGCATTTGGGAGTCGTTAGCTCAACACTTGCACTAATGCCGGCAAGAAGTACAAATGCCCAATTTACAACTCTCAGCCTCACTATTGCCAATACGATGTTTTAGCCAGTTCATTTTGCACTATTATGATGTTATTGTTTCTCACTATTGATTGTAGGTCGGATACCATAACTTAATAAATATCCAATCATCCAAAATTCTGCAATTGTTGCAGGCATAACAAGAAAGCCTAAATATGAATTATTAATTCCTATGCCATTAATAAAAGTCTGTAGGAGGTAACCTATTCCACCCACAATTAATATTCTCCCGAGCCAGATCGGCATTCTTCCAGAACTAATTACAATATAACCCATCGGAATAAGCCATAGCACAAAGAAAAGACCACCAACCACCCAAGAATTCGTGATTATTTTTACTAAAAGTTGTGTCAATATAGCTTTCTCTTGGAAGGTCAGGAAAGATGAATTTGCAATCTCCGAAGCAGAAACCATCGAAATGGCACTAACCATAATCACAACAGAATTGACTGTTCCCCACATTGCAAGTGTAGAAGCGGCCCACCTATTTATGTGGGAAAACAGTTTATAAAAATATACTGCAGCAAGTGCTTGCGAAACAATAATAAACAGCTCAAACAGAATTCTTATTCTTGAAATGAACGCAAGATTTATCAAATTGTTCAAGGTTTTCAAAGGGTCATTCGTAACAAAAATCTGAGGATGGAAAATCATAAATCCAAATACTCCAGAAATAGCCAAGATCAAATACCACACTCCTGCAAGTCTTGCAGTTTTTACTAGTTCTTTTTGTTCCATCGTCATTTAATCGTTTGTGTAATATTTATTTGCAGGCTATAATGTAGAAGGGCTTTGCTTTCGTGTGGCATTAATTGAACGCACAGCCATTGTTAAAGATATTCAGCTTAATTGAAAAACAACCGCTCCTTACGTGTTCGTTAGCTCACATGACGCAAAACACATGTTAGCAGCACATCCTTCTCTATGTTTTTTCACTCGATGTATGTGTGCAAAAGTATGCTGCCAGCATCGGCAGGGGAAAAAATCACACTCTTTTGCAGGTTGGCTTTGGGTTATGCATTGTGCGCTTGCAAATGTGTGTTCTTTTGTGTACCGGCTAACCATTTAACTGACCAAGCCCTTGCATTGCTGCAAAGGCTGAGTGGTTTTAATCGGGGGTAATTGCTATGCTTGCCGCAAAATCATAGAAAAATTAGTTCAAATAGTGATGATACCATTTCATTGCTTCACCTGCTGCATTTGTGGTATAAGGCTCTTGGTCGTAGAAATCAAATTGAATTGCTTTGTCTACCCAAATGATGTTCTTACTTCCTTTCAAATTGTTATAAAACATTTCTGCACCTTGTGGTATGGCGGCTGTCTTGCTGTGAACTATCAGGACCGGAATATTGATTTTGGAAGCAAGTTGAATTGGGTCGTACTCTAACCATCCCTGCCATGCCATTACCGCAAATTGGTTGCCCCATTGTTTGATTGCCCCACGTTTATTGTTTAAGTAATAGTCAAACTGACCGAGCATTGCAGCACTGCTATCAGTTGTGCTTATTGCAGGCACATATTCTACTTTTCCTGTTTCTGCGAATTGTTTTTTTGCTTTTTTGCCCAAATCAATTTTGTGGCTTACACCTTCTGCACCGCCATAAATTTCTTTTACTATGCTTTGGTTGTGCAGCCAGGGAGCAACAAGGGTCAGTGCTTTGATGTCAGCACCTTTTGCAACGGCTTCTATCATGTAACCGGATGATGCACACACTGCCAATCCACCAATTTCATCTTTTTCAACAAAGGGCAAAGATTTTAAGTAAGCAACTGCATTTATGATATCCTCTGCTTTCATTTCAGGGACTTCATAGTTTCTTGGTTGACCTTCGCTTTCACCATAGTTACGGAAGTCAAAAGTCAGAGCCATTATTCCTAGTGCAGCTAACTTGGCTGCATACAAGTTTGGCATTTGTTCCTTTACCGTTGTCCATGAGCCGGTAACAACAACTGCTTTAAACTTCTTTGTGTCATCGAAATTAGAAGGGAGATGTAATAAGCCTTTTAATATTAAGCCTTCACTTTTGAACTGCACTTTTATGCTGCTTGTTTTTCCGTTTTCAACATTGAAGCTGCTTTCCAGTTTTTTTCCAAACGCTTCTTGCAAAATGAATGGGTCGAAGTATTCGACGAACTGTAATAGTTTTCCGGCGCCAATTTTGAAAATGCCTACATAGTTGTTATTGTATTCACCGCCTTCTTTCAGAGGGATAATTCCGTTGTACTGCACGATTACCGTATTTGGGTCATCTGTTGGAAAATATCTTCTAGGGAACTGCATTGAAGTATAATTCTCAGGTAGAGCTTTATATTGGTTGTAAATCGCATCTTTACCATTTAGCTCATGAGGAACGTTATCAGGTGACAACGGCATAAGTTGTTTTCCATTCTCTGCCCAAGTAGACAAAAATGCAGGTATATCCAAGGTTTCTAGAGAAGTAAAGAACTTTTCAATAACGGCTTTGTTGCTTTTATAAACGGATGACATTTTAAATGTAGCACCTTCTTTCACATTTTGTTGTGCAAGTTTAGGCAGGTCTACATTACCTTCTTGTTTTTGTA
>DASQNW010000276.1:0-3394 GCA_035644775.1 Chitinophagaceae bacterium
GGTGTGCAAATGGTGCTATCCCAACATTCCTTTAGAAGACCTTGCAAAAGCTGCAAAAAACATCGGACTCTCTTCTATCGAACTTTTAGGTCCAGATGAATGGCCGGTGATAAAAAAGTACGGGCTCACCTGTGCAATGCCGTGGGGTGCCGGCAAAGGTATTGAGAATGGCTGGAACGATCCTAAGCTGCACGACGAACTGCTCGCAAGCTACGAGGACATCATTCCTAAAGTTGCTAACGCCGGCCTGAACAACATCATTTGTTTTTCCGGAAACAGGAAAGGCATGAGTGATGAACAAGGAATGGAGAATTGCGCCAAAGGCTTGAAGCGCCTGATGAAAACAGCCGAAAAGCATAAGGTAACGGTAACAATGGAGCTTTTGAACAGCAAGGTGAACCACAAAGATTATATGTGCGATAGAACACCGTGGGGAGTTGGCCTTGCAAAAATGATTGGCTCCGACCGCTTCAAATTGCTGTATGATATTTACCACATGCAGATTATGGAAGGTGATGTGATTGCAACTATAAAAGAGTACCATCCGTATTTCTCTCACTACCACACGGGGGGTGTACCAGGGCGGAACGAAATCAACAATACGCAAGAACTTTATTATCCGGCCATTATGCAAGCTATCGTTGCCACAGGATACAAAGGATTTGTTGGCCAGGAATTCATACCCAAACGTAAGGATGCACTTGCTTCTCTTCGTGAGAGTATCAAGATTTGCGATGTGTAGTTCTGTTTGGTGCTTAATTGCAAAGTCAACTGTTGAAGAGAGTTTAACCTTCTACTAAATCGATTGTTTATTTTCGCCGACCTTTTAATGCGCTACCTGGAGAGCATGACTTTCCACTTCTTCGAATCTATGTCAGGGCAAAACAGAAGAAAGTTTATAACGAATACTGCGGTTGTCTCTACTGGTCTTTTTATGTCCAGGCTGGAGTCTTTTGCTGCAGCAAATCCACCAAAAATGACTTCCAACAAAGACGTTGAATTATTAGTGCTCGCCACCAATTGGGGGTTTAATGGCTCTCTCGATGAATATTGCGCTAAGGCCAAAAAGGAAGGGTACAACGGCGTTGAAATATGGTGGCCTACGGAGCGGAAGCAGCAGGACGAACTCTTTTCAACGTTGAAGAAATACAATCTTGAAGTAGGCTTTTTGTGCGGCGGACAGCAGCAGGACTTTCAACAACATTTAGATATTTTTAAGAAGATGATTGATGGAGCTGCTACCAACACTGTCAAAAAACCTTTGTACATAAATTGTCACTCCGGCCGGGATTTTTTCTCTTATGAACAGAACAAGGCTTTTGTGGACCATACCACAGCGGTTTCACGGCAAACCGGTGTTTTAATTTGTCACGAAACTCACCGCGCCAGGATGTTGTTTGCGGCACCTGTTGCGAGGCAATACATGCAAAACCTCCCTGAGCTGAAAATCACCTTCGACGTGTCGCATTGGTGTAATGTAAGTGAGTCGCTCTTGCAAGATCAGCCTGAGACCCTTGCTTTGGCATTGGAAAGAGCGGAGCACATTCATGCAAGAATCGGACATCCCGAAGGTCCGCAGGTGAATGATCCTCGGGCACCAGAATGGGAAAGCGTAGTGAAAGCTCATTTTGATTGGTGGGATAAGATCGTTGAGCGAAAGAGGCGTAAAGGAGAAAGAGTGACAGTGCTCACTGAATTCGGACCACCGGACTATATGCCTACCATGCCGTACACAAAGCAGCCGCTTTCTGATCAATGGGCGATCAACGTACACATGATGCAATTATTCCGAAAGCGGTATCAGGCTACTTAATAAAAGGCATTTATTTAGGTCTAATACAGAAACGAAAGAGCCTGTTGGTCAGCAACAGACTCTTTCCTTTTCGAGGCATTTTTACTTTTGAATTAGTATGTAACTCACGAGGGCCGCGGCATCCTTCCTGCTGATGTTTGGGTGTGGCGCCATAGGCACTTGCCCCCAGCTGCCACTGCCTCCATGGATGATTTTATCTGAAAGCTTGCTCAATGCACCTTTTTGGTTTTTATATCTTTTTGCGATCTCTACATAAGAGGGTCCAATTAACCGTTGTTTTTGCTTGTGACAAACACCACAGTCGTAGTTGGCTATCAGAGCGCTGCCGTTTCCAGTGGCAACTGTCGTTTTCTTGCCGCTGGCATTTGCTTTCGCCTCCTGCTTCTGTGCAACAGCATTGGTCTCGTTTCCCTTCTTTGCCATAGCTACAGGTGTTTCGATTACTTCAACACCACCTTCAAAACGGATCCAGTCTAGTGTAGCGATATCCCTGTTTGGTGGCTCTGCTTTTACAAAAACAAAGTAAAGGTTGTGTTTACCTCCAGGGTCAGTTAGCGAAGAAGTCACTTCTGCAAACTTGTTCCACGCTCCTGTAGGTTGATATTCCAGCCGACTAATCACTTTGCCTTTTAATGAGTCTGCACGAACTTCGATAACAGCGCCTTTATCTTTTGATGCAATGCGATAGGTGATGCTGTTTACGTCTTTTAAATCAATATTTCTGAATAAGAAATACGAGCGGTTTCTGATATTATTTAAATTATCGGCATCACGATGTAGGTTGTATACCACATCTGCGTCTTCAGCCTGTATTTTGGAGGGGCGCAGCATCAAAACCGTTTTGGTAGTTAGTGGCGTGATGGCTCCACCTTTATCAGTGTACGATGCGCTTAAAAGGTATCGCCCTTCGTTTGTGCCACCCACGTGCTGCCTCAATATTATGCTCCCATCTTTTGGAAGTTGTATATCTTCTCTTACATCATTTACAGAAAGCACATATTTCACGATCTCAGTTGCATCTTCTTTCGAAAGCTGCGGGTGTGCATTCATCGCTGGTTCACCCCACTTGCCTGCACCACCGGTGATGATTTTGTTAGCGAGATAGCCAACTGCATTTTTGTCGCTTCGGTAACGTTTGGCAACTTCCGTGAACGATGGGCCCACAGATTTTCCATTCAGCTGGTGGCAGGCTTTGCAATCGCTATTGGCTGCTAATGTTCTACCGAGGTTATAATTTTCATCCACCTGCATGTGACCCACAGCACCTGCAGTGGACCTTACTTTTGGTATGTAGGTAAGATTTACTTTCACGTCTTTTGGATCAATTCGCTCATCTTCTTTATCAGACACGGCAACTGAATATTTGAGTGCCGTAGTTTTATCAAAAAAGAAAGTTTCATTTGATTGGGTGTTTATGGCTACTTGTGGTAACGTATTGCCCACCTTTATTTCTACAGTATCCTTGCTACTGAGGCCATGTTGGTCTGTAACTGTGAGAATTGCTTTGTAGACACCGTTCGATGTGAATGTGTAACTTGGATTTGCTTCTTTGAAATTGTTGTTGCTGCCTTCGATGATCCA
>DASQNW010000277.1:0-2616 GCA_035644775.1 Chitinophagaceae bacterium
TGTCGAGATAAACCTGTAATACGACGGGAAATGCGCTTGCGGGTCCTGCAACCACATCATACACGATAAACGGTTGCTCGCCTGAGCTTGTGCCGGGATATAGATGTGCATTAAGCGTTAGTGTTGCGCTAGCTGTTGAACTGCTGGTGTTTGGAGCACCTGGTGTATGGAAGCTGGTGGTGCTTGATTTCCCCCAGGTGCCACAAAAGCCATCACGTGTGCGCATAAATCCATTGTCGCTGCCAATGTCCTGTGTTACATATTCAGTGCTTCTGTTCGAAAGACTGCTGAAACTAATTGTGTGATTCACTGTGCCAGTTGCGGTAAGATTTTCCAGTTGAAAACCAGGCATTGAGGTGATGTATTGAGGAAACCCGGTATTGCCACCTGTGCCACCAAAGAAATTATTTACCAATTCCCCATCTTTAAATACCATCGCATTGTACGAAGCCCCACTACCTGATTTGCGGCTGAAGAAGTCATTGAAATTGGCCGGAACAGGATATTCATCATAAAAGGAGTTGCCGTCGTTTGCATTGTTTGTAGAAAGCACCCATTTTTTTATGTAGCCGTGATTCGATGCAAGGCTGGGGTCGTTCCATGAAAAGTTTGCTGATGTAGCGCCGGTGTTGCCCTGATAGTTGAAAGGAATTGATGAAGCGCCTACAAAATACCCTTTGGAAGGAATTGATAGAGCAGGCATATTTAAGACATAAAAGCCTTTGGTATTTCCGTCTTCAAAATAGCTAATAAGCGTGTAGTTATCCATTGAAACGGCAACGTCACTGCCGGTGGAGTTATAAAACTCGAAGAACTCGTGCGTGTTGCTGTTTGGCTCTGCGTAGATCTCGTTTAACAAAACCTGCGCTTTCGATTCTGATGATGCTAAAATTGCGATTATAATCAGGAGTAGGGTAGAGATTTTCTTCATAGCCTTGCTTTTGTGGTGCGCCAAGCCTGTTGCAGAATAGGGTTCTTGTGTTTGAAAGGGAAGAAAAACAGCCCATTGAAAATGAGCTGTTTAGATGGTAGCCTGTGAATTAGTTCTTGATGATTTTAGTTACGTTTCTTTCGAGGCCGTTTACCACTTCCAGTACATAAGTGCCTGCGGAAAGCTGATGGCCTACATTCAATGACAAAGAGTTAAAACCTGCCTGCACATTCATGCTTGTACCGTGCATTTTTACACCAGACATGTTATAGATGTTGATCATCGAGATTCCGGGTTTCACAGCTGTATAAGTAAAGCTTAAAGAAGAAACTACCGGGTTTTGAAGTAAAGTAAGGCTGCTGGTTTTATTGTCTTTATCAGTTTTCAGCACAAGTATCTTGGAGTAAGAAGCTGATTTATCCTTATCAACGATTTTCAAGCGGTAGAAGGCTTCGCCCACCAGTTCTGTACCTTCAGTGTACGTGTAGTTTTCAGATCCTTCAGAACGGCTTGTGAAAACAACCCCAATGTTGCTGAAGCTTTTGCCATCTGTGCTTTTTTCAACTTCGAAATGGTTGCCGCTTTCATTTTCTGCTACAGACCACTTTAATTGAGCCTTGCTGCTTACTACACTGCCACTGAAGCTTTTTAGTTGAATAGGCAACACTGCAAGTTCAGGGTAGTTGATGGTTACGGTAACAGTGTTGGAGCTAAGAGGTGAATACCCATTGTCGCTCAATCTATAGGTGAAAGTTACTGGTCCTCCTGTAAAGCCTGGTGCGGGTGTAAAGGTAAAGCTGCCATTGTTGTTAAAGCTTAAGGAGCCAACACTTGCCGCCGGTTGAGCAACAACCGAGGCAGTCATGACTTCACCATCGGGCTCAGAATCGTTTGTTATAACATCTCCTGAAAATGGTGCGAGGGTTGCAGAGAAGTAGTTGTCCGCAGCAGCTATTGGAGCCGAATTGCATGAATTAGGTGCATAATTAAGATTCGTGTTCTGCATCGTAAGGTTATCGATCAGAATATTGTTATTACCATCTCCAGTGCTTCCTGAAACTCTTATTATTAATCTTCTTACGCCGGTTAATGCTATTGGTGTTGAAGGAAAAGTTTGAGTGCCGGTTGGTGAGTTATTCCTGTTAAAATTTAAGGTAGCTGAGTTTATGATAGATACGGTTCCGTTCACATCGACTGTGCCAATTTCAATCATTCTTGTGGCATTTCCGTTCAAGCTATTATCAAACTTATAGTTGAAGCTGACGGTGCTGCTATTGGTTAAGTTAAGGAAAGGCGTCGTTATTGAAGATAATCCTGTAGAGCCAGTGGCGATGCTGCTTCCTGAAATTGCATTTGCGGTCACCGCCCATGCGCTTTGAAACTGCCAGCAGTTGGAGCTAAGTGCAGAAGTACCGCCATCGAAGTTTTCTGAGAATTGTGCAGTAGCCTTTAAATTAAAAAGTACCGCAATCAAAAGGAGAGTAAAAATTTGTTTCATTTCTTAGGGTTGAATTGTGATTAATAAAATTCGCTCCCACAGAATAATTGGATAGAAATCGTCGTATTCGAACAAATATGAGTTCTGAAATTGCGTGTGATCTTTTCGAAGATGGAACCGTAGAGGAAAGACTATTAAGTGTAGTAAAGCTTTTCAGGTACGGAATTCATCTTAGGGTTTTCAGAAG
>DASQNW010000278.1:0-3270 GCA_035644775.1 Chitinophagaceae bacterium
AGAGATGTTTTTAAACGTATGTACTATTCCTTCAGGCACGACTACTAAGGTGCCAGACGGGGCATCAATCACTTTTTCATCCAAAACAAATTGAAGCATTCCATCAAGTACATAAAACATTTCTTGTGTTTTTTTATGATAATGCGGCGGGGGTCCAGGCAGGAGGGCAGGCAGCAGGTATTCAATCATTGACCAATGCCCATTCGTTTGCCTTGCCTGGGCTTTGAGAATTATTTCTATCCCATTAGTTGCTATTTTATTTCCCTGGCCTGGCCAGGCAATGAGTGGTTCTGTTTTATGCATATAATTTAATAGTCAAAGCTCCAAGATTTCGCCTTAAGAACAAAGCTTTCCAATAGCGTGGATTTGAGGCTATTCACGTGCAGAAATATCTCGCATTTAATGTGGGTAAATCGTTTAAGTTAGCACTGCCGCCAGGTTACCAAAGATGTATGTTCTCGCATGCCTGTAGTTTTCTGACAAGTCTCTTTTGTCAAATGAAAAATAATAGAACATGCCTGCAATAAATTCATAGATGGTTAGCGGGGATATAGAGAATGAGCTTTCACTTTTCTCAACTGGCTAATATGTCGGTCCATGTGAGCAATACAAGTTAGCATTAACTGGTGCATATCCCGAACGTTGTATTTTTCAGCACTACTTAAATGGCCATCAGATACAAAGTTTCGAAAAGTAAAGTGTTTGCGGAAGTCCTTGTTTGAAGTAGTTACCATACTTATCAGTGCATCTTGGGTTCTGTTAATGGCAAATATTGCCTTTTCTCTTGAGCAAAACCTTCCAATCGGCGATAGGAAGCCTGCATCAGCCTTTAACGTGTCCGTAGCATAATTAATAAATACCTGGTCATTTCCCTTAGCCTTTTGAACAAATTGAGGTAGCTCCGGCTGATTTAAAGCAGTTCTCATTTCAATTCTGTAGCTTTCGTTTTGTGCAAACAAGTGCTCGACGATTTCCGCAATTGACCATCGGGAAGAATCTTCTTTAAAATTCCATTGCTGCTCCGAAAGATCTCTGACCTCGTTTATTAACTCGTTTCTTGTCCTTTCCAGCCCGCCGATCAATAATCCTTTGTCCTGAGTTGACCAAATTGTAACCGGTAAGCTTTTATCTGCTTTTTGGCTATGTACTTTACAAAAGGAAACAAAAAGAAATGCAGCACAAAAAAGACTTTTAATATACTGTTTCATTTAAAAAGTTTTTTTTCAAACATTCGATGGCTTTACACAACAAAATTAAATCAGGTTCAATCCGCGTGATAGTTGAGCCACCTTTTTGGGAATTACTGCGGTATTTATTTAATAACGTGGTTAATCCATTTAAGAAATTCAGTAGGGTCAACGATGCTCCACGAATGAGGATGCCTTGTTCCATCTAACCGATACCCTTTTCCAAAGGCATTGATAAACTCTGCATTCTTATTTCCAATGCTGTGCAGATAATTGATCATAGCTGATTGATCAAGTGCATTCATTCCGTACAAGTCTGTATTCCTATTTTCAAGCCACCAGTTAACATCAACGTCGTTATATATTCTTATGGGAATGTTAGTAAGGTATTTTGCATTTCCACCATCGTTTTGGAAATAAGAAAATGTAGAGTAAGATCTGTAGTTTTCCGGGTTTGACTTAGGTGTTCCTCCAATATATTTTTTGAATTCATTCAGCGCATAGGCAGGTTCAGTTTTGTTTGGGCTCTTCTCCAGTGCAATTTCAAACGTTTTATACATTCTCTCCAGGTCGGTGGGTCCGTCTACGCTGTAAGCAGCAATAGGCTGAACAACAGTCTTAGTTTTATCCTGCAATGACAGCTCTGTGTATCGAATGCTAAAAAGACCACCCATTGAGAAACCACCAATTACAAATTTATCTTTTGGTAGGCCATACCTTTGAATAGCATCTTTCAACGAAGAATTTAGAAAATTTGCGACTTCATCATTCAGGGTCAGCCTTTGATTGATCGAGAGGGCAAGGACAGCGATATTGCTATCAAAGGCCTTTTGACAAATTTCTTTATTACTGCTTAAAACATATTCTACTCTTTCCCAGGTACCCGGCAGCAAAACAATGACAGCTTTGATCAAATTTTCCGGAACTAGAGAATAATAGAATAAATCTTTTTGATTCCGGTCGTTCACGTATAAATCTGTGCTGTCATTTTTTGTAATCAGGTTTCTCTTCAGTGCGTTTAAGTATTTGCTATCTAGGTTTAAGATCTCACCATCATAGAAATTTCCTTCGAGCCTTTTCGTACTATCAGGAAATAGTACTCTTCCCTTTCCATTCAAAACTCCATTAACGAAATTTCCTTCCCATTTAAACCCATTTGGTGAAGAGAATGTTCCAAAGCCATTAGGACTGCCCTTTACAACGTTGCCCTGGTATTTGGCAACTTCAGTATTGCTTATGAAATACGTCAAGACTCCAACTCCTTCAGCTTTCTTGTTTTTACATGCACCATCCCAGCTTATTGTTAAACTGTCTAATGGAAAGAAGTTTTGTGAAAGAACAAGGCATTTGTTCTGCTTATCCTTTATGAATCGCTCCGTTGTTGTCTGTCCGAAGGAAGTTATACAAAGAAGAACAAAGGAGAAGGAGAATAATTGATGCATTTGAGGCTATTAAGTAAACAAAGAGTTTGTGCGGGTTTGAATTTTCAAAAATAGCATGCTTGCTTGCTCTATTGCAGATCATACTTACGTTGGAGTTTTTGTCCCTTATCCCACGTTAACAATTCGCCTGTTACCCGCTATCTCGCCCTAAAAATAATTAGCGAACCCAACTTTCAGTTCGTTTTTCATGATACAAGCGACTCATCAGTTAAGGCGTCCAAATGAGATGATTCCGGGACAAATATAGATGCACCATGTTTGTTGTTCAAGGATTATTCTTCATATAATTCAAAAGAATAAACATTGCAAGTACTTTTCGGCTGGAATAATTTTTTTAACATTTTTTCAAACTGAAAGTGCAACTACATCGTATTTGTATCTGATACTAATCCTATCACAAACCGCCCAGTTATCCCATATCTACTCAGTTGTACCTCGTCCTTTACCAAACTGAATTTTAAATTGAAAAATTTAAGAGACGGAAGTGGCACTCTATGATAACGAAGGAAATTCAGAACTGTGAAAGGCTCATCCAAATTGTTCGTTTCAAAACATTTTAAATTTTAAAAAATGAAGATCAATTCTACAGCAACCTGGCTGAAGGTGTGTGCTGCGTCTATTTTTGCGATCGGCTGTACAGC
>DASQNW010000279.1:0-4015 GCA_035644775.1 Chitinophagaceae bacterium
GCTGACCCGACTGTGGATCCGTTGTACCTAGTAATATATGTCTCACTTTAACAGAATCGGGCAAAGGGCGAGTATCAATTTTCTTGGCAAGAACCAAGCTGTTTCCGTCTAAGTACGGGCCAAACACACTTGCTTTCGCCAGCGGAAAAATTGAGTCCTTTGCCGGAACCTGTACTTGTGAAGCCGGTGCATACAGGAAGCTTGTGATGGTGCTTCCGTGCCTGGTGAGAAAGCTGGCATCGTCAGAAGCAGCGGCAAACTCCGGCTGTAAAGCTTGCAGTTGTGTTCTGATGGCGATGCTGTCCTGCGTGGTGGGAGAAGCACTGAAAACCACATAACTTATAGAACGAGTTTCTTCCTCTTGCGAATAATCCTTCCGGTGATCTGAGATATAACTTTTTATTTCATCATCAGTAACTTTCACAGTGCTATCTGCAATAGAAGCGTACGGCACAGTCACGTAAGATATTTTTCCTATTAGGCTATTGTCTGCATTTTGCTTTTCCAGTAGCCATTTGGGGAAGTATTGAGAGTTAGAAAGGAGAGAAGTATACTTCTCAGCCATGCGCTGTAGCTCCAGACTGGCGAGGTACTGGTTCATCTGGGCTTTCTGTTCTGCATTGCCGGATTTTCTTAAGTTATTGAAATACTGCTGTGCGGACTGTAAGTTAAATTGCCCCGTGTTTGGATCGGTAAATCCCTGCTTGATGTCAGCAGGCGGATTGGCGCCAAACAAAATGTCGTTTAACTCCCTTTTTCCAACGCCCATGCCCAGCTTCTCGAATTCTGCTTCCATCAGCGTTTGCTCTACTTCCTGGTTCCAAACGTTTTCGATTGCCTGGTACCGGGTTTCACCGCCGGAGTAGCCTTGGCGCTGCATGTATTCTTCCTGGATTTGCAACTTCTTCTCAAACTCCTGAACCTCAATCTCGTTTCCATTTATGCTACCTACAACGGTGCTGCCGCCTCCAAACAAACTGGTGCGATTTGCAAAAGCATCCATCATAATAAACCCAAGGAGAGCTAAAGCGATAGCGACAACAGCCCAACGTGCATACTTGTCCCTGATACTCTGAATTACTGACATGGTGGTTTTTTCAATTAAAGAGGCGGCAAAAATAGGGGAAATGCTGGTACCAAAAAACTGTGGAAAACCCTTACAACCCGCAGAAATGCTGGCTTTTACTGGGTACAAACCTGTGAATTAACCTGTGGTCTACTGCGCCATATGATTGCTTAGTTTCTACCTGCGATTTCCAAATACGTCATCAAACCATACTCATACTGCTGAGCTTGTTAGTTTACCTTCCTTCAACGTGTATAACTGATGTGGAACATAGAAGTGGAACGTGAAGTAATCGAATGTAGATTAGCCAGCAAGTATCGTCCAGGCTTTTTGTGTGTATTATCTGCATGTTATACGGTATCAATACACAGCGCTAAAGAGCTACTTGCTACCTCGAAGTTATTAAAACGGTGAAATGCACAGGACTGTGGAAACTGTCGCTCAATGCAGCTACTGCAGTAATTTTGCTGTTCGTAACCGCGGAATAGCTTGTGAATAACAGCATAGATTTTGTATTAATGATTGGTCCCAAATAATATTCTCCACCAATCCACAGCCCTAATAGTAGTAGGGTATTATTTAAATAAATAGAATACTATAGTATATTATATGGATAAGGAATTGTTGATTGCATCAAAAAACGAGATAGACGAAAAAGGCTTCATAGATAATGATATAGATCCAACGCTTGATTTGTTTGCGGAAATCGAACGTTTGAAGAAGGAGAAAAATGCTGTTATCCTGGCGCATCTCTACCAGGAGCCGGACATACAGGATATTGCCGATTATGTAGGTGATAGCCTGGGTTTAGCACAACAAGCTGCAAAAACGAGTGCAGATATGATTGTGTTCGCTGGTGTTCACTTTATGGCCGAAACAGCAAAAATTCTGAACCCAACCAAAAAGGTAGTGATACCCGACCTTAAAGCCGGATGTTCCTTAAGTGAAAGCTGTCCGCCACCGCTTTTTAAGAAATTCAAAGAGCAACATCCGGATCACATAGTGATATCATACATCAATTGCAGTGCCGGCATAAAAGCTTTGAGTGATGTGATCGTTACCAGCAGTAATGCCAAAGTAATTGTAGAAAGTTTTCCAAAAGAACAGAAAATCATCTTTGCGCCAGACAAAAATCTTGGAGCCTATATCAACAAGGTAACTGGTAGGGATATGCTGCTGTGGAATGGCGCATGCATGGTTCATGAGATCTTCAGCCTTGAAAAGATTACCAGGTTACAAGTGCGGCATCCCGAAGCAAAACTCATTTCACACCCAGAATGTGAAGAGCCGATATTGAGGATTTCGGATTTTATTGGTTCAACCACCCAATTGCTGGCTTACGTAAAGCAAAATCCTGCGCAGGAGTTCATTGTTGCCACAGAAGCAGGCATCATTCACCAAATGGTGAAACAGGCTCCCACCAAAACAATTATTCCTGCTCCTCCAGACAACAGCTGTGCCTGCAATGATTGTCCGCATATGAAACGAAACACCCTCGAAAAGTTGTACTTGTGCATGGAGTACGAGCAACCAGAAATCCTTATGGAAGAGGAGCTACGATTACAGGCTAAAAAAAGTATAGACCGGATGTTGGAGATCAGTGCTCAGGCAGGCTTATAAGAAGAATAAGAATCTCCTGGTAGCTTCCCCTATTCGGCATATACAAATGAGATATTTCGGATGTTAGGCAAATAGTCATTACTGTGCCTTATTAACTTCTTTTAAGGCTTGCTTTAACTTTTTTATACAAAAGTTTTTTTCCTAATGTAAATAGTTTTAAAAAAACTACTATTTATGAGAAAAACTCTATTCATCTTCTTCAGCCTTTTTGCTTTTTTGAATGTTAGAGCTCAAAAAGGAACGGTGTTGCTTTATGGAAACATTTACTATTACAAAGACAGCCGAAAAATAGGCCAGGACTACAAGGCTTCTAACGCCGGCTTTATGCCTGCAGTTGGTGTAGGAATCAGCGAGAAATATACAACTGGATTAAATCTTGTCTATTCATATTACCGTTCTGGGGGCACCAGTCACGTTTATGGTGCAGGACCTTTTGTTCGATACACCAACCGCTTGACAGAAGTGTTTTCATACTTCTTCCAATTTAATGGTAGTTACAGAAAGTCGGACAGTCCAGGTGACTATGTCGACAAAACACTTCATTTTGAAACCTTTCCTGCAATTGAGTTGAATATAAAAAACGGCTTTGCGTTAAATGCAAGCTTTGGTGGAATCTCATACGAGCGACGCTCGATAAGTGATCTTGAAGGAGCAAATTCAAGCTTCAGATTTGACTTAGGTTCTTCAGCCTTAATCGGGGTTTCGAAACGGTTTGGAAAGAGAAAGCAGTAATAGCAAAAAAAAGCGGGACCATTGTCTCGCTTCTAAAAATTCCAGCAGTAACCTGATTTTACTGTTCAATCACCTTAATCATGGTGCCTGCAGTAACCCGATCTGTAAGGTTCATCCCATTCACCAACGCCAGTTCACTTAAACGCTTATCGGTAACGTTGTACCTCCTTAGCACCTGCTCCAGGGTTCCTTCCTGGTTTACGGTTTTCACTCTTATGCGTTCTGGTTTCTTGTTGATTTTCGAAGCATCGGTTAGTTCCCTGAAGTTTTGCATAGTGTTATTAAAAAACGTGGTGTAGGCATTAAAATCATTAAGCGACGAAACGCCGATTATATGGTACATGTTACCACCGTATTGGATAAAATAGGAGAGGGTTCTGATTACTCCACCTTGCTGTTGCCGTTGATCTGCTACTACCGCCATCGCTGGTAAACCGTTGACAGATACCTCTCTGGAGTCAACAGGCTGCAGCTTATACTGCTGCATCGCAGCGTTAGCAGCCTCCTGAACGGATTTTCCCTGTGCTAACATAAGCATCATCATAGCTTTTCCGTCTTTGGGTGCCATTTGGAACCGCGTTGGTGAATTCTGATGAG
>DASQNW010000280.1:0-3553 GCA_035644775.1 Chitinophagaceae bacterium
TATAACCCGGTAGGCTATATCGCCGGGAAAAAACCCATAATCGATGTACTTGTAATTAGAGGCTCCTGTAGCTGGCACAATCGTTACTTCATCAAAGAATTCACCTCCATCACGTGAACGCTCAATGATGAACTCTGAAGCATTACCGGAAGCGCCCCAGGCTAATGCAATGCCCTTGCCCTGGCGGTGTATTCTTAATGTGTTTCCAGGTTTGCCTTGAGCACTCGCCTCTTTTGTGATGTGTTGATTTGAAATAACAAAAGAGGAAGTGGCAATGACGATAACTAACAATAAAGTGGAAAAGGTAATCGTTTTCATAAGGTTGATAATTTACATCGAAGGTAGTGCCCTTCTTTATCCCATAACAGAGCAAAACTTCTTGTGAAATTTAGCCGTTTTTGTGCAGCGTTTTCTACGGAATGATACGTATATGCGTCCGGCTTATTGGAAAACTCTTACTGAAAACCGAGCTTATTAAGTAGCACGTCAGCCATCTTCTTATAAGCTTCATAACTGTAGCCAGCAATGTGAGGCGTTATAATTACGTTGGATTGATTGCACAGCCATGCTAACTGTTGCTTTTCAGTATCGCTGTGCATGGATAGTTTTTCATTTTCTAAAACATCAAGTGCCGCACCAGCAATTAGCTGCCTGTCAAGAGCTCTAATGAGAGCACTGGTATCTGTAACACCTCCCCTGCATGTGCTCATGAAGTATGGCCGCAATGTGCAACGACTGAAAAAACTCTCATTCGCCATGTGTTGCGTTTCTGCTGTTAACGGCACATGCAAGCTAATTACGTTTGCCTCTTCGAGAATTTGTTCCATACCTGCTTCACGGATGTATTCATTGCCGAACTCGGACTTATACTTGTCATATGCCAGCACGGAAACGCCGAACGGCTGCAGCAATTTAGCAAATGCAGATCCGTTGTTGCCGAAGCCTATGATGCCAACTGTTTTCCCAGTCAATTCTGTTCCCCTGTTCTCATCTCGCAACCAGACACCTTTTTTTATTTCATTGAACGACTTGCAGATCTTGTTCATGAGGTTTAACAACATTCCTAGAGCATGCTCCGCAACAGCGTTTCTATTGCCCTCTGGAGTGCTAACGCAGAGGATGCCTTTACTCGTGGCGAATTCTTCGTCTATTAATTCCATACCACTTCCCAGGCGGCCTATCCATTTCAATTTTGGCGCAGACCCGATAATATGTTGGTCAATCTTTAGTCTTGTGGTGACCACCAGCCCCTCTGCACTTTCTAATACAGCAGGCAATTCGTTGTACGATACTGTTGGCAGATAACGTACATCGAAGTCCAAGTTCTTCAATCGTTCAATTAAGTAATCGTGGACAGGCGCAGTGACAACAATCTTTTTCAATTACTTTATTTTAGGTCAAATGACAGGCGGGCAAAATCCTGCACTGACAACTGCTCTGGTCTTTTATTAAAAATATCCTGCTGAAGTGTTTGCGTATCAAACAAAGACCTACAGGCATTACGCAATGTTTTTCTTCTTTGTTGAAAAGCAGTTTTCACCAGGTTAAAAAACGCTCTATCGCTCTTAACATCTAAAGCCTCTTTTCTGGGCAACAATTTTATTACACTACTCTTTACTTTTGGCGGTGGATCAAAGCTGTTTTCATTTACCTCAAACAAATAGATCACATCAAAGTAAGCTTGCGTAAGCACACTTGTGACCCCATATACCTTGTTTCCTTCCGGAGCTGCGATACGTTGAGCCACTTCCTTCTGAAACATGCCTATCACGCAATCTATCTGCATCCGCCACTCCAAAACCTTAAAAAGGATCTGAGTAGATATGTTATATGGAAAGTTACCTATCAGGGCAAATGGCTCCGCGAAGGGTGGATCAATTTCCAGAATACTCTTGGTAAGAATCTTCCCGTGCAACGATGGAAACGCAGACAACAAGTAATTCACCTTTTCTTCATCGAGCTCCACAGCAGTAAAACTGATAGCGGGTATTTCTATCAGATACTTAGTGAGTGCGCCTCCGCCGGGACCTACTTCAAGCAAGTGTGTAAAATCATGTTTAAGCAACTCTGCAACAATTCTTTTGCACACGTTCTCATCTTTTAAAAAATGCTGCCCCAGAGATTTTTTCAACGTGTACATCTGCAAATGTAAGTAGCAAAATAACTTCGATTCCGGTACTGCAGCGCAATACCCAATTGGCACCCCTGTGCCTGCTTTCCAGTGCTGCGCATTCTGCTTATGGCGTACTTTTACACAAAAGAAACAGCTTTCATGAACAAACCAGTAGTTGGAATTACCTGCGGCGATATCAACGGCATCGGACCCGAAGTATTGATTAAAACTTTATCTGACACCCGTGTACTTGAACACTGTACACCAGTGATATTTGCCTCAGGTAAGCTGATAAATTTTTACAGGAAATCTATCCCGGACGCACACTTCAACTATCAGGTAATAAAGGATTTTACACGTCTAAGCCACAAGCAAATTCATGTTTATAGTTGTTGGGAAGAAGAAGTAGCAATAACACCCGGACAGATAAATGACATTGGCGGTAAATACGCCGTCCTCTCGTTACTTGCAGCTTCGCAGGCTCTCAGAGAAAATCATATAGATGGCATTGTAACAGCGCCTATCCACAAAAAGAATGTTCTTTCGGCAAACTTCAATCATACAGGACATACCCCATTTTTCAAAGAACTTGCCGGTGCAGACGACGTGTTGATGCTGCTTTATACAACAAATTTGAAAGTTGCACTCGTTACAGAGCACATTCCTTTAAAAGATGTGGCTGGGCACATTACAAAAGAAACCATCTTGCGAAAGCTTCAGCTGCTGTATCACAGCCTGCGAAAAGATTTTGGTATTGATAAACCAAAAATTGCGGTATTAGGATTGAATCCCCATTCGGGAGACGGCGGTCTGCTTGGGAAGGAAGATGAGGAGATGATTCTACCTGCCGTAAAGGAAGCTAAAAAGCACATCCTGGTATACGGCCCTTACAGCGCTGATGCTTTTTTTGCACGAGCCAGTTATTTGCAATTCGATGCCGTACTGGCTATGTATCACGACCAGGGGCTGATTCCATTAAAGACTATTGCTGCAGGCGAAGGCGTAAATTATACTGCAGGACTTCCCTTTGTACGCACTTCTCCCGACCATGGTACCGCCTTCGATATTGCAGGAAAAAACGAGGCAGACCCGTCATCATTCATAACCGCTTTGTTCGAATGCATTGATATAGTTCGGAGGAGAAGCGAGTATGAAGAACGTAATAAAAATCCTTTGCGGAAAATAACCGCAGAAGTACTGAAGAACGTTGAGGACGAAAAAATTGACGATACAATCGACGCAAAATAAACCTGTAGAGGAATACCCTTATACACTTGCAAGCTTACTATTTCTCAAATACTTATACATTTTTACCGGAGGTAAATAGAAACTCTCCTAGAAAAAAATTAGTAGAAACACTTGCAAGTCAGAAAAACCCCTATTATGTTTGTACTCACGTTACACAGAAACACTTACCAATTCCTTCTGAAAACCCTAAGA
>DASQNW010000281.1:0-6142 GCA_035644775.1 Chitinophagaceae bacterium
ACAAAAGCCTCTCAAGAATATCGATCTCCCGTTCTGGCGGGAAGCAATCGATATTTCTCTTCCTGAACAGTTAATATTGTCTAAATACTTATTACCAGGTGAGAAGAGCATTGGAAGCTATCAGATCACTAAACGTTGGAATAAATACGTAAAAAAAGAGCTTGGCATCACTGAAGACTTTTATAGTTTGAAACATCTAAATCTAGATAAGACAGCAGCACTATTGTCTTTAGAGGATGCTGCAGCCTTGGCTTCCCACACATCATCATTTATTACTGAAAAGCATTATAGGGTTAACGAACGGGCAAGGCAGTTTGAACGTTTGAAGTCATTGCAAAATCATCTTTTGTAGCCGTGGTGGGCACCAGATTATATTTGTATAAAAGGTAAGTTGGATAGGAAATTTCAAAAACCATGCAAATGCTTTGTTGAAATTCAAAGGTGCCATTTCTTTACTTCTCCCAGGCTTTTTCATACCATTCTAACGGAATGAGCAAAGTCTTATTCTTTCTATGAGCGTTTAGCATATTCTTTAATTGGTGGTATTTTATACCCCAGGCTTCTGAAGCTTGCTTCATGTTTTTATAAATCCTTCCAGATAGATAATTAATAACTGGTTTCTCCTGACCCGACTTGTTTAGCCCGATGTCACACGCATGTTTGACATTTTCACTAATTGTTACCCATTCAAGATTATGTAGGGAGTAATCAGTCTTTATGCCATTAACATGATTCACTTGTGGCTTGCCTGCAGAATTGGAAATAAATGTGAGTGCGACAAGTTGATGAACGTAGAAGGTTTTTCTATCTCCATTCTTCCATAGGTTCACTCTTGGGTAGCCGTCTTTACTTGGGCGAGGTTTGATTATTTGACTCTTAAAAACTCGTCTCTTGCCATTGGTAGAAATAGTTACTCTGTTTAGACTTCGAATTATTCCACAGTCACTGATCTCGTATTCATTCTCATACCCTTGTATGGGCAGCAAGTATGGTGGTGTATTGTTAGTTATCATGGTTTGGTTTTTTTGACGGTTATTTATAAGACAGTTCAAATTCTATAAAAGCCAGGTGACACTGTTAAGGGCTTATTTCAAAAAACTCTTTACTGTCAAAAAATTGCCGTAAACGGTTGCAGTGTGCGGAACGTGAGATTAGTAATGACGATGATAAATCTCCCACTTAGGAGCATTGACTGGACCACCTGATTTATCGGGTCTATCCCTCCTCGGGAAGGGCGACGGGCTTAGAATCACAATGATATAACCCTATCTCGTTTTAGCTACACTTGCGTGTTTAGTGCAAGAGAAAGCCATAAGAAATCAGAATAACACAAGAATAGGCACCCTTTTTCTGCAAATGGAATATCAAAACCCTTCTAAGTATCCTTTAAAATCTATCATCTGTTTTTCCCCTTCCCTATAAGTAATGGGTTTAGGATTTAGCCACTCCACGATTTTCGGTTTTATAGAGAATGCAAAAAAGTGATTTCCAGCGGGACTGTAATGCCCAATGAAATACCGCTTAAAGTAATCCTCAATGCGCAGATTAAAACTCTTAAAATCCTGCACATGTACCAGGTTCATGTCGAAATAATTGAAGTTGCCCCCTTTTAAAAAGTCCACGATCTCCTGATCGTAGCGTTGTTGCTGGCGCAATAACGCCTTGGTAGTACGGTAAGGATCAAAAACTACCACCATCAATTTCTTATTGTTGGCTGCCGCAAAGGCCTTTATTTTTTCCAAAATAAATTTAGTGGCCGCAAAAGCATATTTATCCAGCAACTGCGATACAGCCGCCATTAAATTCTGCTTATCATCAAGATTTATAGAGTAATTAAGGTGGTGTGCAAGCTTTTTTAGTTTAGCAATGTCAATATCACTTATTGTCCCTTCTCTGTATAACGCCATTTGCAGCGCCAGGTCGTCTTTAAGGTTGGCGTACATCCAGTCTTCATCAATCATTTTGTACAGATCCTGCTTTTGTGAAATGCGGCTTTCGTGTTCTTCGAGCTTGCCTGTTTTAAGATTCATCTCGATGTTGGACCAAAAATTTCCATGGAACATTTTGCCTATACCTTCCCTGGCATCCTGCTCTTTCGTCCAGCTATGTGTGTGCATATAGCGGCAGCGAAATAAACTTCTTATATGATCATCGCCCCAAATATAAAAGACCAGGTATTCGGCGTTGTTTGCTGTTTTCTCATTTCTTAACAGGCGACGGTACGCTTGATTTACACCAAAACCTCCCATTCCAAAATTGCGTATGGGTTCGCCAAGATGAGCAGCCAGGTACTCTTGCCAAGTTTCTCCATCGCTTACCTGATGGCATTGTGTAAAGCTATTGCCATAGGTGTTTATGCGGGAAGGTTTATCGGCATACAAAAAAGAGCGGCGGGCGCCATTGGCCTGCACAGTAGAAATAGTGGAGCTTTGGTCAACGCCATCATGGGGAAGGTAATTATCCAATACATACCCAACCTCCGGATCAAACTTGGCCCACGAAATCTCGTTCAGGAAAACATCAATTTCCTTCTTTACAGGAATTCCTTTTCGGATGTATTGTTCGAAAGTTGGCGCTGATGAATTTTGACTTCTCGATGATGGTGCTATTAAAACAAAAACGAGGGCAAAAGCTAAAAACAGTTTGTTCATGTTTAAAGGTTAGGTTGGGAATTGGATGAATGCATATTTCAAATTTTGTGTGATGCCATCATGCTTTTTTCAACAATCTGTACTGTTTTTTAACTGCGCCTGACCTCTACCAGTTCCTATTTCTGATTGGTCTTTTAGATGTAACAGGACAACATCTGTCTCATAGGATATTGACATTACCCTTGTCACTTACAAAAAACCATTTCTATTTCTGTTTACTATAGGCTTTGAAAACTACCTCCTTCATGCTTTGCACATTTAGGTTATTTCCCGTCCATTTTTTATAACAGGTCTACAGCTTTCACGTCGGAAATCTTCTTTATCTTTTGAGAAATAAATTATTGCCCCTCGCCCCCCAAAGCCTGTTGTAACACCATGAACAAAATAACGCCGGGTAGTTTTTTTCCAATTGCTGGGTTCTTTGAAGTCCTTCTTTTTTATTCTTTAGTCAGGAATTGATCCTGGTTAATGATGACGCCTGCCACCAAAGCAAGAGGCGCTAGTTTATTTGCACTTTCTTTAGATCCTGTAAACAGGACTGCTTTGTCTTTATTCCTTTTATAATAATGGTCCATTTTATCATAAAATGCTACAAGCTTGTTCAAGGTCCTGGCATCAGGTTCAGTAAACAAGGCCATTTGATATCCTTTCTTAATGCAGGCAGCTACATCGTCTCCCCCCTCTTCCATCATTTTTTTAGCCATGGCCCTTGACACCATTGTAGAAACCGTATCGTTTAAGACGGCCAAAGCCTGCAAGGGGGTGTTACTTCTAATTCTCCTAACCACACAAACCTCCCGGCTTGGGCCATCAAAATTCAGCAAATTAGGATAAGGACTGGTGCGCTTCATATAAGTATAAACCGCACGGCGGAACTGGTCTTCACCCGGACTAAGTTTCCAGTCCATGCCATTATAGACGGTTTGCCATACTCTTTCCGGTTGATGGGGCATTACACTGGGACCATTCATCTTTTTACTTAAGAGGCCACTTACCGCTAAAGCCTGATCCCGAATTTGTTCTGCAGTTAAGCGTACCCTTGGACCGCGGGCAAAATATTGATTTCTCGGGTCTTTTTCCAGATGTTCAGGCGTAACTATAGAGGTCTGCCGGTATGTTCCGGATAGCACCATTACCCTGAGAATTTTTTTCATGCTCCAACCGCAATCCTCCATAAATGTAACTGCCAACCAGTCCAACAGTTCGGGATGGGTTGGTTTGTTTCCCTGGGAGCCAAAGTCTTCCAGTGTTTCTACAATACCATAGCCGAAGAGTTGTTCCCAGAAACGATTCACTGCCACTCTCGCTGTCAAAGGATTATCCTTCGATACCAGCCATTGCGCCATGCCCAGCCTGTTTTTAGGTGCTCCCTGAGGCATAGGGTTCAATGCCTTAGGCACTGCCGCTTCTACCTTCTCCCCTTTATCTGTCCAACTTCCGCGGTTGAATACATGAGTGATTCTTTTTTTATCTGGTGCTAATTCCTCCATAACAAGTGTACCTGAAGGATTTAGGCATTGGGCAAGTTCTTTTCTTAAACTGTCTAACAGTAACTCATTTTTCCCTTTTTTTCCATTTTTCAAAAAATTGATGCTGTATAGTCGTCCGTCTGCCGGTTTAGGCTCGTCAGTTTTGAAAATGAAATAAACATCTTTTTTGCCTTGCACCGATTGGATATTTGCCGCCGCTTGATTTTCGAATCCTGAGGTTAAATCCAATTTGATGGAAGCCAGTATAGGACCTTGGGCACTTTCACTTCTAATCTCGAACGAACCCCCTTTATCTGAAATATAATTCAAGCTGATTTTATGGACATTTCTTAGGTCCACATTTGAAAATTTAATGTAGGACCCGGTTTCAAGAAATCTTATTGTGGGATGATTATATAAAACTTTATAAAGTTCATCAAAATCATATGGCCAATAGCGGGGAAATAAGTACTTTCTGCGGAGAGTCTTTAGGTCAGTGCTGTCTTTTGATTTATCACCCGTTATTCTTTTTATGTTAGCAATAATGCTCTTTGATTTCTCTAAATCATAATCAGATTTAGAAAGGTAAACAGGAGAGTCTTCAGGCAAATCTTCATCGCTGGTATTGTTCAAAAAAGCCATGAAATTAAAATACTCCTTATGCCGTATTGGATCATAAGGATGGCTATGACATTGAACACAACCAATGGTTATACCCTGCCAAACATCAAAGGTTGTGTTGATGCGGTCGATTACTGCTGCGGTTCTGAACTCTTCGTTATCCGTGCCACCTTCATCATTGTTCATGGTGTTTCTATGGAAGGCAGTAGCAATGATTTGTTCCTCAGTAGGGTTCGGCAGTAAATCTCCGGCTAATTGTTCTATAGTAAATTTATCGTAACGTTTATCTTCATTAAAAGCTTTAATCACGTAGTCGCGGTAACGCCAGATATTTCGGTGAACATCTTTTTCATAACCTTTAGAATCGGCATAGCGGGCCATATCAAGCCACATGGCTGTCCACCTTTCTCCATAGGAAGATGAAGCAAGGAGCCGGTCAACTACCTTTTCATAGGCATTTGCGGAGCGGTCGTTTACAAAATCATTTACTTCTTTTTCTGTAGGCGGAAGTCCTGTAAGATCGAGGCTAACTCTACGGATTAGTGTGGCCCTATCTGCCTCAGGGGAATGTTTTAATCCTTTTTCTTCCAGTTTCTCTAGAACGAACCTATCCACCTCATTCTTAACAAAGGCATTGTCTTTAGTTTTAGGAGGTGTTGTTTTTTTAGGTTTAATGAAAGACCAATGATCTTCCCATTCCGCACCTTGCTTTATCCATTTCTCAAGAATTGCAATCTCCTGTTCGGTTAAAGGATCTTTCTCCAGGGGCATTCGTTGTTCAGGGTCAGTGGATCGCAACCTGTGGATGAATTCACTTTTGTTTGGATGACCCGGAATAATGGCTTGCTTTCCGGATTTCGCTTTTCCCAAGGCTTCCTCCCGAAACAACAGGCTAAAACCTCCTGATTTTTTTACACCTCCATGGCAGGCAATACATTTATTGTTGATGATAGGCCTGACCTCGGCATTGAAATCCACTTTTTTCCCTCCCCACAGCCAGCTGACTGCGTAAACGGCAAAAACTAGAAGAATGGCTGAAAGAATAAAAAGAGTTTTCGGTCTTTTGGAACATCGTGAAAAGAAATTCATATGCTGCATTCGTAAAAAAAAGCTTTACTAAATTACTGGGTTATTCTAAAGTGCAACGATCTCGCTATCTCATTCAACCAAATAGAATATCTGAATTCGCTTTACGAGCTGACGCCCGTAATGACCTGCATACCCATTACCAATTTACTGATGAATGTCCAGGTATTTTGAACTGTAATACTCAGCCACCGTTCCTAAGCGAATAATGTTCACGTCTACGCCCGTTTCACTATAATGGACGTCATACACACGGTACAGTTGGTCCATGCCTTGGTCATCTTTTATAGCAATTTTGTCGTCCTTTGTGGGGAC
>DASQNW010000282.1:0-9316 GCA_035644775.1 Chitinophagaceae bacterium
CAACGTCATACACTTTCAGTTCGGCGTCTTGTTTGAAGAAATCTTTTTGGATGTTCAGGAGGCGGTGCAGTTCACGAATGCTATTTACCACCCGTTTCATGACCTCCGGGTTTCCCTTATCAAGATTATCCGGATAAGTAACAATAGCGCCGCTGTACAATTTCTCGGGTACTTCTTTTATCACTTCAAGAATTCGGAAAACTTTTTCTCCCGTGGTTTTGATGTCCATTTCACCGTTCTCGTGAATTTTGGTGATCTCAGTCACCTTAGTCAGCGTGCCATAATCCTGAACACGGTTATCGATGATGGCGGGAATACCAAATAACTTGTTCAAGGTATAGCATTCCGTAATTAGCTGTTTGTAGCGGGGTTCAAAAATGTGCAGGTTCACATGCTCACCCGGATACACAACAATGCCTAAAGGGAATATCGGAATGAAATTGGTCATGTGATTGCTCCTACAAATTTGATGCATTTCCAAAACTTCTGATGTTAAAACACCAGATTAAAAAGGAGCAAAAGCAAAGCTGTCAATCGCTCTGCACACCCGAAAAATGCTGTTGGATAAGATCAGTACTTTGTCAACGCTGCTCTTTCAAGAAATCTATTCCCAGTTCTTGTCTTGCTTTTACAAAGGCAGATCCAATCACCTGGTGCATGTCGTAGTAGCGATATTCAGCAAGCCTTCCGCCAAACAGTACACCATGTTCGTCATCAGCAAGGGTTTGATACTGCTTAAAGCGCCTGGTATTTACATCATCGTTGACAGGGTAGTATTGTTCTTTACCTCTATGCCAATGATCAGGGTATTCGTATGTGATTACCGTATGTGGCTGCCGGCCAAATTCAAAATGTTTGTGTTCGATAATCCTTGTGTATGGGATATCTGCTTCGGTATAATTTACCACAGCGTTTCCCTGGTAGTTTGGAACCTCTAGTCTTTTATGCTCAAATCGTAAGCTGCGGTATTCGAGCTCGCCAAAGCGATATTCATAATATTCATCCAGCGGACCTGTATAGACGATTTTATCTGCGATGCTTTTAAAGTGGTCGCGGTCAGAAAAATAATCAACGTTCAGTTTCACATCACTGCCTTTCAACATTTTTTCTGTTATTACATTGTATCCCCCGGTGGGTATTCCCTGGTACTTGTCGTTGAAGTAGTTGTTGTCGTAGGTGAATCTTACGGGCAATCTTTTAATAATGAAAGCAGGTAATTCTGTGGCTTTTCTGCCCCACTGCTTTTCTGTATAGCCTTTAATTAGTTTTTCATAGATGTCAGTACCGATCAAGGTAAGCGCCTGTTCTTCAAGATTAGCCGGTTCTTTTATATTCAGGGAGGCGATCTGTGCCTGTATCTTGGCTTGAGCCTCTTCCGGTGTTATAACGCCCCATAATTGATAGAACGTGTTCATGTTAAATGGCAAATTGTATAGCTTGCCTTTATAGTTTGCCAAAGGGCTGTTGGTGTAACGGTTAAATTCAGTAAAGCTGTTTACAAAGTCCCAGATGGGTTTATCGTTGGTGTGAAAAATGTGGGCTCCATAAAGATGTACATTAATGCCCTCGTCGTCCTTACAATACGTGTTGCCGCCAATATGATCTCTTCTGTCAATAACAAGACATCTTTTACCGGTTTTGTTGGCGAGGTGTGCGAAGGTTGCACCGAACAATCCAGCGCCTACAATCAGATAGTCGTATTCTGCCATTTAGATTTATGGTTAAGGTTCGCAAATATAGATCTTAAAAAAGCAGTTAATGATTAGCAATTCATTTGCCACGCCTATTTTCGCAATATGAACAAATGCAGTTTGCTGATAGCGACCTACAATTGGCCTGCAGCATTGGAACTGTGTCTGAAAAGCGTTCTAGATCAAAAATCCATACCCGACGAAATAATCATTGGCGATGATGGATCTGGAGAAGAAACAAAAATATTGATCGAAAGTTTCGCATCTAAATTCCCAATACCAATTAAACACATATGGCAGCCTGACGAAGGCTTTCAGTTGGCCCGCATCCGAAATAAAGCTATTGCCGCTGCGTCGCATGAATATATTATTCAAATTGATGGGGACCTGATCTTACATCCTCATTTCGTTGCCGATCACCTGCAACTTAAGAAGCAAGGATACTTTACCACAGGAAGCCGGGTGCTACTTTCAGAAGCAAGCACACAGCAAGTTTTAATAAAAAAGAATCCGGATGAAATCAGATATTCTACCAAAGACAAAAATTTTTTCAATAGCCTGAGGATTGAATGGCTCCGCAGGTGGATGGCTCCGTTTTATAAAACTTCGGGAAGTAATACTTTTTACGTGAAAGGTTGCAACATGGCCTTTTGGAAGCAAGATCTGCTGAAGGTTAACGGTTATAATGAATCATTTTTCGGTTGGGGTAGAGAAGATAGCGAGCTGGCGATTCGGCTTCGGAACGTAGGCGTTAAAAAGCAGTTCTTAAAAATGGGTGGTATATGTTATCATTTGCATCATAGGGAAACATCCAGGGAACTTGAACCTCAGAACACAGCGATGATGAATGATGCAATAGCAAACAAAATCATATGGGCAAAAAAAGGACTTAACCAGTACTTGCCGGATTAACAGCCACTGCATGAACAGAATTTTGGAACAGATAAAAAGAGGAGAGCCGGCAGCCATAGCTCGTGCAATAACATTGGTTGAAAACGAGCTGGAAAGTTATGAACAACTACTAAAAAACCTGAACCCTACCCATGAAGCTAAAATTGTTGGGATAACCGGAGCTCCAGGCACAGGAAAAAGTACACTAACCGATGCATTAATAGAGAAGCTGTTGACTTCGGACAAGAGAATTGCTGTTCTATGCGTGGACCCCTCATCTCCCTTCAACTTCGGTGCATTACTCGGCGACAGAATCCGCATGAGCAGCTGGTATACCCATCCCCGTGTGTTTATCCGCTCATTGGCAACTCGTGGTAGCTTAGGAGGTTTGCATCCAAAGATCGTTGAGATCACAGATTTACTGAAAGCAGCTGCCTTCGATTACATCATCATCGAAACTGTTGGTGTGGGGCAAACAGAGGTAGAGATTACCGGTTTGGCTGATACAACAATCGTGGTGCTGGTGCCAGAGGGAGGCGATGAAGTGCAAACGATGAAAGCAGGTGTGATGGAGATTGCAGACATTTTTGTTTTAAATAAATCCGACAGACCCGGTGCTGAAGATTTTCTGCGCAACCTCAGGCTAATGTTAGCGCCGTCTTTTAATAAGAGCACTGAAGTAACAATTGTTCCAACCGTTGCCTCTGAAAAGAAAGGCGTTGATGAACTGGTTCAGGCGATCAACAAACATAGTTCGGGGACCAATTCTGCAAAAAAATCCTGGCTTCGTACAGAAAAAGCCTACCAGCTGATTAGACAGAAAAGGATGAAGGATATTAACAAAGAAGAACTGAGGAAAGCTATAGACCAGCAAAACCCGAACTTCAACCTGTATCAATTTGTTGAAGATTTTGGTTCGATCAACCGGTGATCTGTCGCTCTCGTTTCCACCATCTATAGCCAATAAGGCCCACAACAGCAAAGGGGGTCAAGGCCAGGTAAATGATTCCTGCATTTAATCCTTTTGCAGGCTTCTCTCCCAACTGAGCGGCTGTTTTTGTACAAATAGAACACTGTGCCTCCACAAAACTATTCATGCAAAGAAGGAAAAACGCAATAAACGCTGTGTAGACAATCCTTCTTAACCTACTCGTAACCATAGAACAAAGTTAGCCCGCACCTTCAACATTCCAGAATTTTTGTGTTAAAACACAGGTTAGAACAGATTAGAAAAGCAGGCCTACAGGGCCTGCTCGCTTGCTTGGAGTATAAGTGAAGGAAAATTAATAAACTACTTCCTGAGTTCTTTTTACTTCTGTCATTTGTATCACCTCCTCTACGTAGTTTGCACATAGTTGTTGCGGGTAGTATTCGCTGAATTCCTGACTTAGCTTCACAACATTTTCTTTATAGATGTTGTTTTTGAATATCTCCTCAACAGCCTTTTTCATCTGGTGGGGCTTGGGTTTCTCTGTTTTCAAATTGATGCCCAAATTAAAGTAACCTACTCTTGCGTTGATTTCGTTCTTACCCTCGTGTACACCCGCCACTATCATTGGTAGTTTATTTTGAATGCCCAGCATCACGCCGCCATAGCCACCGTTGGTTATATAAACGTCAGCATATGGCATCACGTCGTTGAAGGGAATAAAGTCTTCAATTATGAGGTTATTGTATTGATATTGTTGTTGCAGCTGTTTTGTGCCTGTTCCACCGGTGGTGGCAATCACCAGGTAATCTGTGTCTTTAAACGCCTCTAAAACGGGAACAATGATTTTGGTGATATCCTTTTCCACAGTTCCCTGCGTTACCAAAAGAATTTTTTCAAACCTCACCAGCTTTTCGTTGAACCAGGGATCTGCTTTCTTCTTGGAGTAAGGAAGAAGAGGCCCGATAAAACGAACATTTGGGTTTATATCGCTCCGGTAATACTCAAACCCCGGTGTACCACTCTGCAAGAATAACGTTGCCTTTCTAACATTTGTATCGAACAAGTTTCCGTCAGACGTAATGTTGTATTTGCTCAATATATTTTTGAATACTTCATTGGCTTTCTTGAACAGAACATTATCAGCTATGAACCTGAGAAATGCTTGTTTCTTTCTTCCCATGTAAGTGTATGATGGCGTTATTCCAAGGCCCGTTGGCGCAAGGTCTTTAGAAGTTTCAGGCAGAGGAAGTACACCAATAGCCAGTACAGGTACTCCAAGATGTTCTTTCACCATTGGTATAGCAGTAAAAGCTACATCAGCAATCATAAGGTCAAAGGAGAAGGTCTTGTAAATCTCTCTGATGTCGTCGTAATACTCTGTTGAACGCATTACAAATGCATGAATAAGATCAAACTTTAGCTTAGCAATCTGACTTTTCTTCTTTTTGCGTTCAGGGAACACTTCATCCACATTGTCACCAGTTACTTCGAGTGCTCTTTTAAACTCGTAATGGTGAATGCCTAACCGTTCTATTTTCGCCGCATAGCTGGTTCCGCAGTACCAGCGCACGTCATGTCCCAATTTTTTCAGGTAAACGGCTAAGCCCGTTAACGGGTTAAAATGTCCATCTGCAGGAAAACTGGCGAATAAGATTTTTGTTTTTGGTTTCAGCGCAGAAAGTACAGCGTTGCCATTGGTATAATTTGTTGCTTGCATCTTTATTTTGATTGTAGTAAAAAAGTGGATGCAAGATTAGCTCACTTACCAAAGCACTTCAAGCAGCTAATGTATGAACTGCTATAAGCGTAGAACCAGTTGCAAAAAATAGTAGGAAAAGAAAAGCCTGCAATATGCTTGCAGGCTGTACTAAACTCATTTATTGCAGTTGAAAGGCGGACTCACTAAACTGCCTCGGCACTCAATTTCTTCTGCTGCTTTTTTCGCTCTTCTTCATCTAAGATTACTTTGCGCATGCGAATGTTATTCGGAGTCACCTCAATGCATTCGTCCTGCTGAATATATTCCATACATTCTTCTAAATTCATCAGGCGCTTGGGTGGCAGGCTTACAGTACCGTCGCTTCCACTTGCACGCATGTTGGTAAGCTTTTTTCCTTCATTGGCATTTACAACCAGGTCACCGGGTTTGTTGTTCTCGCCAATGATCATGCCCCTGTAAACTTCTTCGCCCGGATCTACGAAGAAAAACCCACGATCCTGCAATTTGTCTATCGAGTAGTCAGTAGTGCTTCCTGCTTCCTTGGCAATTAAAACACCATTGTTCCTACCTGGAATAGGGCCTTTCCAAGGCTTGTATTCACTAAACCTGTGATTCATCACTGCCTCTCCGGCAGTGTTGGTGAGCATCTGCGTACGTAAACCTAGCAATCCACGAGAAGGTATATCAAACTCCAAATGTTGCATGTCACCTTTAGTTTCCATCACGTGCAACTCACCCTTGCGTCGAGTCACCAGGTCAATCACTTTCGATGCGTATTCTTGTGGCACATCCACTACTAGTGTTTCAAAGGGCTCACACTTTGCACCATCAATTACTTTCACAATCACCTGCGGCTGACCGATGGTGAGTTCGTAACCTTCTCTGCGCATGGTTTCTATCAGCACTCCCAGGTGCAAAATACCCCGCCCATACACCATGAAGCTGTCGGCGCTGTCGGTGTCTAACACACGGAGGGCCAGGTTCTTTTCTGTTTCTTTCATCAGCCTGTCGCGAAGGTGCCGTGACGTTACATATTTGCCATCCTTTCCGAAAAATGGAGAGTTGTTAATGCTGAAAAGCATGTTCATGGTAGGTTCATCCACGCTAATCACTTCGAGAGCTTCAGGGTTCTCGAAATCTGCAATGGTATCTCCAATGTTGAAGCCTTCCAAACCTACCACAGCACAAAGATCACCGGCAATTACTTCAGTCACTTTCTTCTTGCCCATGCCTTCGAATACATACAGCTCTTTTATTCGCTGCTTTTTTATTGTTCCATCAGCCTGCATTAAGGAGATGGGCTGATTTTCTTTCACAACTCCGCGGGTTACCTTCCCTATTGCAATGCGACCAAGAAAAGACGAATAGTCAAGAGAAGTAATCTGCATCTGCGAAGTACCTTCTGCTACGACAGGAGGCGGCACATGTTTTAAAATTCCTTCGAGCAAAGGAGTGATGCCTTCTATAGGTGTGAGGGTTTCATTGAACCAACCATTCTTGCCCGATCCATAAAAGGTGGGGAAATCCAGCTGCTCTTCGGTAGCATCCAAATTAAAAAACAGCTCAAATATCGCATCGTGAACTTCGTCGGGCCGGCAGTTAGGTTTATCAACTTTATTGATAACCACAATTGGCTTAAGCTTAAGCTGCAAGGCTTTCTGCAGCACGAAACGAGTTTGTGGCATTGGCCCTTCAAAAGCATCAACCAGCAAAAGCACACCATCGGCCATTTTCAACACCCGTTCTACTTCACCGCCAAAGTCGGCGTGGCCTGGAGTATCAATTACGTTTATTTTAATTCCGTTATATAAAACAGCAGCGTTCTTGCTGAATATGGTGATGCCACGTTCGCGTTCCAGCTCATTGCTGTCCATGATTAATTCACCAGTTTCCTGGTTATCTCTAAATACTTTTGTTGCATGTAAAATCCTGTCAACCAAGGTAGTTTTCCCATGGTCAACGTGGGCAATGATGGCTATATTCCTGATGTCCATAAAATCTCCGGAGTTCGAAACATGTTTGAGCTGGTGTCTTCACAGGCTCGGTATGCATCGAAAGTTTGTGTTAAAAGAGGCGCAAAGGTAAGCCAAAAGAGACGGGAGCAAAACTGTTAAAGAATACTTTACAAAAACTTTTTAATGAGGCTTACGATCACTGTTAGTAGAAGGCTTGCCAATATCATCGTTGTTATTGGGAAATAAAATCGAAAGTTTTTCCTTTCCACCCTTATGTCGCCGGGGAGGCGTCCGATCCAATGAAGCTTATCATGAAGAAAATAGATCAGAATTCCAATCAGTATTATGCCGATTCCCACGAAGATGATATACCTGCCCCAATTCTGATCCATCATGCAAATTACAAAACCAAAAGAAAACCTTTTGCAACACGCGGGTTTATAAGTTTGCAGAAAACTATTGATCTACTCACCAGCTGTTGATATGCGCAAGCTTCTGTATATTATCAATCCTATTTCCGGCACTCACAACAAAGAGCCGGTCAGATCCATCATATCGTCTAAAACAGAAGCAGCTAATATTCCGTTTGAAATGTATCCTTCAGTCGCAGACGGTGATTACTCTTTTTTGGATTCGATTATAACAGAAGGAAACTTCTCCGACATCATTATTGCAGGAGGCGATGGCACGGTTAACCAGGTGATTAACAGTTTACACAAACATGATCGGCCCTTCGGCATAATACCTTGCGGATCAGGAAACGGATTAGCGTTTAGTGCGGGACTCCCAAAAGCAGTAGACAAAGCATTGAGCATCGTCTTTAATGGAAAGCCTGAATTGACTGACGCATTCAACGTTAATGGTCAGTTTGCATGTATGCTTTGCGGCCTTGGGTTTGATGCACAGGTAGCACACGATTTTGCAAATGACAGAAGAAGAGGATTGCTCACCTACATTAGAAAAATTATCAAGAATTTTTTCACCTGCAAAACTTATTCCTTTTCGTTGGAAAGTGGCAACAGCCAAATACATCTGAACGCGTATTTCATATCCATTGCCAACAGCAACCAGTTTGGAAACAATTTTACCATCGCCCCAAGAGCAAGCCTAAGAGATGGCTTGTTGGATGTCGTAATTATGATGCGGCAATCCAAGCTTAGTGTGCTCTTGTATACGCTGAAGCAGATCACCGGTTTCAACAAACTGCAAAAAATTGAAATGATTAACGATCAAATGAGCGTTGTCTACTTCCAGGCTCCGTCAATCACCATAACAAACCACGAGCTTGCACCATTGCATATAGACGGGGAGCCAAAGGAAAACGTTTCTAAATTAACCATTGACCTACGGGCTAATTTCTTCCGGCTTATTTATCCTTGATGGCAGGGCGGCCCAACAGCTGCACCACGTTGAAAAAAGCTCTTTGATTTCCATCAAGCTTCAACGATGAGGCAATATCACGTTTTTCCCTTTTGGTCAGGTGAAAATTGAGCGCAGCCAGGTTTTCAGTTTTATTAGAAGTATACTGGAAAACGATCTTTCGTATCGGGAAACCGTTGTTAGCAGTATAGTAAGTGTACATATCATTTTGAAAGTATTCCATCATCTTACTCCAGTTGTGCTGAAGCAACAACACGGGCTTCACTGTATGATCGGCAAGACCTTCCAACTCGTATGGATTGTCCCAGCCACCGGCTTGCCTGTCTTTGATCTGAATCACCAGTACACCGCGTGTGTTCTCTTTGATCCAGGCACTCATATTGCTGAGAAACCGGAGGCTGCTTTCGATCCCGTAATTATCCCTCAATCCTCCATCCATCACGTCAATCACGGGCTTTGTCGGTAGCCACACAGATGGCAAAACAATCGGAAAAGTAGCGTTCATCCGCAGCGTTGTAAGCATACGCAGATTGTATGGGTCCTGCTTGGAAAAAAATGACGCAAAGTCTACTGCGTCTGGATCTCTTTGAGCGGCACTGTCGTTGGGGGGCAGCATCATAAACCTAATCGGTTGGGTGCTGATTAGAAACTTTTTTGCATCTCTATTAATAACAGCATGATAGATCATCATCGGGATTACAGCGTTCCACTCGTCTTGCACATAATCTTTCAGTCTTTGGTTTAGCAC
>DASQNW010000283.1:0-3573 GCA_035644775.1 Chitinophagaceae bacterium
TCACTAAAGATCGTATTTTTTTGATTAAAATGCGCTTGTCAGAGAATAACCTTAGGGGCCAAAGCAGCTCACTTGATTTTTTTTTATAAGGATAGACGGGAAACTAAGTTTTAGAAGTGTTGTACTTTCCTTCCGTTACAGAAACAGATACATTTATGAGTGCAAGCACTTTGATGCACTGAATAGATCTTAGATTTAGGTTACCCATTAATAATCAGTTTATGGAAAATAGAACAACTACAACAGCAGACCAAAGCTTTCAGAAAAAGGTCTGGACCACTGTAGGTATCATTGCTCTTGTAGTAGTGCTCATTTGGATTGTAAAAGTTACATTCAACGTCTTTCTCCTGCTAATGGCAGGAGCGTTGATTGCTATTTATTTCCGGGGGTTGTCGGCATTAATTCACCGGAGGTTGCACCTGCCGGAGAAAGCTAGCCTTACCATTTCTATCATTGGCTCCATTCTTTTGCTCGCAGCCTTTTTCTGGCTTGCAGGCAATCGAATACAGCACCAGGCAGGTCAGCTGAGTGATACATTGCCTTCAGCTGTAGACAACTTTAAACAACAAATCAGCAAAAGCCCCGTAGGGCAAAAAGCCTTAAAGCAGGTGACATCCGAAGGAAACATGAAGAAACTTTCTTCTCTTATGCAGTCATTCTTCAGAAGCAGCTTTGGAGTGCTGGGCGATGTTTACGTAGTGCTGTTCCTTGGAATATTTTTTACAGTGTCTCCGCACACTTATAAAAATGGGTTTATTAAGCTTATTCCAACACGCGGCAAAGCAAAGGCTAATGACGTTTTGGAGAAGCTTGGCCACTCGTTGAAGAAGTGGCTGAAGGGACAAATCTTTGCGATGTTTGTTGTGTTTGTGCTGACCGCTATTGGCCTGGCAATCATTGGTGTTCCGATGTGGCTGGTGCTTGCACTCATTGCGGGGCTCCTCAATTTCATACCCAATTTCGGTCCTCTTTTAGCAATGATTCCAGCCATCCTGGTTGCGCTAATGTTAGGACCTACCACTGCCGTTATCGTTGCGGCCCTGTATATTGTCGTGCAGATGTTGGAAAGCAACCTGATCACTCCACAAATTCAAAAAAAACTCCTTGATATTCCTCCTGCACTGATCATAATTGCACAACTGTTTATGGGGGTGTTAACTGGTGGATGGGGCCTGGTGCTGGCGACTCCGCTGATGGTAGTATTGATTGTATTGGTTGATGAACTTTATGTTAGCAAACAGGAGAAACTTCAATAAGTCATTAATGAATAACCACCTGATCACCAGACTTATATAGTCCAGGGGCCTGGATAGCCCCAGTTGAGATCTACCCACAAGAGCACCAGCCATACAAAACCGAGTAAGATCATTGGACTTTCGAGCAGCTTTTCTACAGAGTTCAATAGCTTGTTACGCTCACTTGCAAGTTGTTGTTTCATGTTACATCTTTTGATATGATAGCAGATCCGGCCAAAACTCAAAGTAACTACAACATAGCTGCTTCAGAGATTAGTTCTAATTTAAATTAATCTCACTTTGGTGGGCGTCTACACAATAGTACTTAGCTTGTAGCATGATTGAAAAACGTTTGTTTATTGTCTCCAACAGGCTACCCATAAACATCACGACTGAAGGCGCTGAGTTGAAGGTAAACCCTTCATCCGGAGGTTTGGTAAGCGCCATCGACAGCTACCTGCAAGAGACATCTGCTGAATTTGCAAAAACCTTTTGGGTAGGTGTTCCAGGGTGCACTGCTAATATATGGAACAAGGCGTTGCAGCTACTGCCTGCCTCCGATCATAATTATCTTCCCGTTTTGATTCTAAAAGATCAGTATGAGAAGTATTACAATGGTTTTTCTAACTCAGTACTTTGGCCACTCTTTCATTATTTTCCTTCATTCGCCGAATACAAGCCGGAATTTTTTGAACAATACCTGAAAGCAAATGAACAATTTGCGGAGATCATGGTCCGTCATTTACGGCCTGGTGATACTGTTTGGATCCATGATTATCATCTACTGCCACTTGCACTGATGCTGAGGAAATACATTAATGAGCTAAGCATTGGATTTTTTCTGCACATCCCCTTTCCATCGTTTGAAATATTCAGGCTCTTACCAAAGAAGTGGCAAGAACATATCCTCGAGGGAATGTTGGGTGCAGACCTGGTTGGATTTCACACCATCGACTATGCAGCCCATTTTCTGCAAAGCGTGCAGATGGTACTTGGGGTGGATAACAAAAGGCACATCATCAGGCACGATAACAGGTTAATAAAAGTAGATGTGTTTCCCATCAGCATTGACTACAACTGCTTTCATGAGGCTTATGACAAACCTGAAGTTGTTTCCATCCGTGAAACGCTGCTGCAGAAGATGACCAAACAAAAAATCATTTTTTCTGTGGACCGGCTCGACTATACAAAGGGTGTTCAAAACCGGCTGAAGGCATACGAGCTCTTTCTACAGGGTCATCCTGAATACATCAACAAAGTCGTTTTCATCCTGGTTGTTGTTCCATCAAGGGATACCATTCCCAGGTATGCTGAAAGAAAAAGATTGATCGATGAATCCATCAGCCAAATCAATAGTCAGATCGGCAACATTCACTGGCAACCAATCATTTACCAGTACAACACTTTAAGTTTTGATGAGATGGTGGCGCTGTATACTACTTGCGATCTTGCTTTAATAACGCCGCTGCGTGATGGAATGAACCTCGTTTCAAAAGAATTTGTCGCCAGCCGGAAAGACAAGAAAGGTGTGCTCGTTTTAAGCGAGATGGCCGGGTCGGCAAGAGAACTTACCGATGCTTTAACTATTAACCCGAACGATGTAATTGAAATGGCTCAAAAGATTCAGGAGGGGCTTGAGATGAATGAAGCCGACCAAGGCGCACGATTGGAAAACATGCAAAGGAGAATAAGAAATTATAATGTTCAGACGTGGGCCAGTGACTTCATGCAAGAGCTGGCTAACATAAAACAGAAACAGGAAGCTTTTCAAATACAGTTCCTTGACGAACACTCTAAAAAAAGCATGCTCGACGCATTCCGCAATTCAGATAGCCGCTTGTTACTGATGGATTATGATGGCACCTTAGTTCCCTTTGCACCAGATCCGGAAATGGCCGTTCCAGGTAAAACTTTATTAAACCTTATTGCTGAATTATGCTCACGGAAAGAAAACAACGTTTACATGATCAGTGGGCGAAGCAGTGCCTGGCTCGAAAAGCATTTTGGTCACCTGCCGATTAACCTGATTGCAGAACATGGAGCCCGTTCAAAGACTAATGATGAAGAATGGATCACAGAAGTGCAAACACATAGTGAGTGGAAAGAACAGATTTATAATATCATGGAGATGTATGTGCGCCGATGTGCCAACAGCTTTATTGAAGAAAAAGATTTTTCCATTGTGTGGCATTACCGCAATTCAAATGTAGATCAGGGAAAACTGCGCTCCATAGAGCTTATAAGTGAGCTGCACGATTATATACACAATCATCATTTACAGGTGCTCGCGGGCAACAAGATTGTTGAGGTGAGGAACAGCGGGATTGATAAGGGAACA
>DASQNW010000284.1:0-6086 GCA_035644775.1 Chitinophagaceae bacterium
TATTAAAGGAGCAGGAGACGATTTATATCTCGATAAAGATGATATCATCCAAGCAATACAAAAGGCCTCACATACCAGCATTATACGTGAGCAACTCAAAAATATAAACCTTGATAAGCTGGAAGCATCACTTGAAAAAAATGCATGGATACAGGATGCGCAGCTCTACTTCGATAGCCGCGACGAATTGCACATATCTGTCACGGAACGGCAGCCTTTGGCAAGGGTGTTCACAACAGCCGGTAACTCTTTTTACATTGACAAAACGGGGTTGAGAATGCCTGTACAGCAAGGCAACCCCTTCAGGGTTCCGGTAATCACCAACTTTCCTGCAGCAAAAAAATTGCGGCCCACAGATAGTGCACTCTTATCACAAGCAACAAAGCTCGCTATCTACATACACTCAAACGATTTCTGGAGAGCACAGGTGGCGCAACTTGACATAGTTGATGGAAAGATCTTCGAAATCATACCTACTGTTGGCCGTCACGTAATTCGCTTTGGAACGGCAGAAAACGTTGAGCAAAAGTTCAGCAGGCTGCTATTCTTTTATAAAAACGTTCTCAGCAAGACGGGTCTTGATAAATATAAAACGCTAGATGTTCAGTTTGAAGATCAGGTCGTAGCTGTTCATAAAGGTGCTGCGTCTGCCATAGATTCTATTCAACTGGAAAAGAACATAGAAGAACTTTTGAAGCGAAGTCAAATGAAAGGAGAAGATCAGCAGCCGATGAATATTGACTCCTTAACCACTAACGTAGCGGGGAATACAAATATTGATATGGCAACCAGAGCTGCGGCCATAGGCTTCGCAAGTAAACAAGACCGCATCAACGTTGAGGTTGCGAGGGCGAAGACTCCCCAATTCCGATCCATCAAAAAGGTCAACAATGCTAATCAGCGGCAGGAAAAGTTCGCCACGGTGCGGAAGCCCAAGGCTTTGATGACAAGGCAAGTATCAGATGATTGAAGTAAAACAACAGACTTTGAAAACAACTAAAAACCCAGATAGAACATGAACAACGAGCAACCCATTATTGTTGGTCTCGACATTGGAACCACCAAGATTGCTGTGATTGCCGGTCGAAAAAACGACTTTGGTAAACTCGAGATTCTTGGATTTGGTCGTGCAAACTCCAATGGAGTTAAGCATGGGCAGGTTCTTAATATCGATGAAACGATTAAAGCCATCCGCACTGCGCTTGAAAACTGCTATGCCTCTAATCCAAACCTGGAAGTGGGGGAGGTGTATGTGGGTATTGCAGGCCATCACATCAAGAGCTTGCAAACCCGCGGTGACATTGTACGCCAGGATACTGAGAATGAAATTTCACAACGAGAGATAGATCAGCTCGTTGCCGATCAATATAAAACTTACATCCCTGCCGGAGACCAGATTATTGATGTGATTCCGCAGGAATATACGGTAGACAATTTTCAAAACATTCCTGATCCGATTGGCTATGGCGGCGTAAAAGTTGGTGCCAATTTTCACATCATCACCGGTGATAAAAACGCGATTCGCAACATCAACAGGGCGGTTGAAAAATCTGGGCTCATCACAAAAGACCTCGTGTTGCAACCACTCGCGTCCTCTGCCGCTGTAATGGCTCAGGAAGATATGGAAGCAGGTGTGGCTATCGTAGATATCGGTGGTGGCACCACAGATCTTGCTGTTTTTTATGAAGGTATTTTGAAACATACGGCTGTGATTCCTTTTGCAGGCGAAAACATCACGAACGACATCAAGACGGGACTGGGTGTTTTGAAGACGCAAGCAGAACAGATGAAAGTGCAGTTTGGGAGTGCACTCTCCGATGAGGCAAAAGCAAATGCATACATCACCATACCAGGTTTGCGTGGAATGCCAGCTAAGGAAATAAGCGTCAAAAACCTCGCAAACATCATCCAGGCGAGGATGAGTGAGATTTTGGATTTTGTCACTTATCACTTAAAGCAGGTAGGTCTCGATAATAAGATGCTTAATGGAGGTATTATACTCACCGGCGGTGGTTCGCAATTAAAACACCTGATTCAGCTCACGGAGTATGCTACGGGACTGAATTGCAGAATTGGGTTGCCAACGGAACACCTGGCAGCAGGGCACATAGAGGAACTGGCAAAACCAACTTATGCTACATGCCTCGGCTTGATCTTGAAAGGTTACGATGACTACGAGCACAACCGAAAGCAGTTTGAAAAAGACTTCCGCCAGATGGTTGTTCCGGATGGATTGAAAACAGTGGTTTTGGAAGATGAGCCTGAACAGATTACCATGGAAACGACAAATAGCCGTCCGAGAAAAGGGATGTCTAATTTCTGGGGGAAATTTAAGAATAGTCTGATCGACATTTTCAAAGAGGAAGAAGACCACCATCTATGAACTGTCTACACGGTATCCACAATGTTATTCACAGCTTAAAGACAGTGTTTCACCGAATTACACCAGTTGCCTTTCGGAGTAAAATTGAACTTTAGCTTGCAATAGCTTACCAATCATCTACTGAATTTTTTCATCACTTCATTTTATACTTAGCCAAAAACACTCTTTATGATCCATTTCGATTTGCCAAAAGAAAAATCTTCCATCATTAAAGTGATCGGTATCGGCGGCGGCGGAAGCAATGCAGTAAATCACATGTTCAGTCAAAATATTGAAGGAGTCAACTTCATTATTTGTAACACAGATGCCCAGGCCATTGCACAAAGTACAGTTCCCAACAAAGTGCAACTGGGCCCGCATTTGACACAAGGCCTCGGTGCCGGTGCAAACCCAGAAATCGGACGCCAGGCCACAGAAGAATCATTGGAAGAAATCAGGCGCATTCTTGAAGTGAATACTAAAATGGCCTTCGTCACTGCAGGTATGGGAGGTGGCACTGGCACTGGCGGGGCGCCTATAATTTCCAAAATCTGTAAAGATCTAGGAATTCTCACTGTGGGCATTGTAACAACACCTTTCGCGTATGAGGGAAGAAAGCGACAGCTGCAGGCAGAGGAAGGGATAAAAATATTAAAGCAATACGTTGACACACTTCTGGTGATCTCTAACGATAAATTGCGCCACCAGTTTGGCAATCTAAAAATGCGTGAAGCATTTGCAAAAGCGGATAATGTGTTGGCCACTGCTGCCAAATGCATCACAGACGTGATTAACAGTACAGGACAAATAAATGTGGATTTTGCTGATGTGTGTACCGTAATGAAAAATGGCGGCGTAGCCATCCTTGGGAACGCTGCATGTGAGGGCGAAAACAGGGCACAAAGAGCCATAGAAGAAGCACTGAGTTCACCGTTGCTGAATGATAATGATATCAAGGGTGCAAAATGGATCTTGATCAATATCAATTCTGCGGAAGGTGAGCACGAATTCACGATGGACGAAGTAGATATTATCCAAAATCAGCTACTGAGCCAGGCAGGCGAGGATACAGATGTGATACTTGGTTTAGGGTATGACAATACGCTTGGTAGTCAAATCGGCATCACCCTTATTGCCACGGGATTCGAGCACAAAAATCCGTTTACAATAAAGGAGCAACCGAAAAAGGAAGACAAGAAAGAAGATAAAATACTCATGATGCTCGGCGAAGAGAAGTTGAGCAAGCCAGTGGTTGAAGAAAAACCCGTGCTCGATTTGCTGGCACCAAAGCTAGTGGAGGACGTACCAGCCATCCACGTGGAAGAAAATTCAGTTGCTCTTTTGAATGATTCGGAATTAGAACTACATTTACCTGATGTAGCTCCAGTTCCTGACCCCGAGCTTGAACCTCCGGTACAATTACATCTCAAAATCAAGGAAGAAAAACCTGTTCCTGTAGATCCGGAGAAATTAGAGCTGGAGTTGAAGAAAAAGCAGCTGGAAGAGAAGTTTGCACAACTGCACCGCACTATAGTTTCCCAGTCCAGTACGCCTAAGAACCAGAACCAAAACTCCTCGGCGTCTGCAGCGTCCGGAGGTTATCTGGCCAGACCGTCCAATATTTACGCAGAGAACAAAAAGGAAGTTTCTACTTCTAAACCTGCCGAAGAACCGGTTCCGGCACCTGCTGCAAAAGTTGATGAAGAGGAAACGTTCAACATGCAACTGGTAATACGGAATGACATTCCTCCGGCGGCGGAGGAGCCAAAAGTTGAACAAACTCCTGTTTCACAAACTCCCAAGGCCGAGGAATCCCGTGAAGTCGGGAACGTGGCAGGGGAACAAAAAAGAAAAGCAGCAGAACGGTTACAGAAACTGCGCAATCTGTCGTTCAATGTTAACGCTGCTGATCCGAACAACGAGTTTGAAACTGTTCCGGCATACATCCGCCGCAATATGGAATTATTCAGCAACACATCTTCTGTTGAGAATTTCTACAGTAATTACACCGTGCAGCCCGATGGTAATAACGGTGCACAAATAAGCACAATCAACACTTTTTTAGACGGGAAAAAACCTGATTAGAATTAGTTCTTTGTTGAAGCCAAAAAGCTTCTGTTTTTAGTTGTGCCCCCATTTTGGGGGCTTTTTTTCCGGCAAGCCTGTATGGCAACGGTAAACATTAGCGCTTTTAGAGGTAGGGCTTGGGAAATTTTAGAATGCCTTAGTATACAATCGGATGATATAGCCGAAGATGTTTAAGAGAAAAGGTCTGCCTGTGTGGCAAACCTTTTTATAAAGTGGCAATGTTGTGCGGGTGAAAAGGTAACTATTCAAAACCGTAGTGATTTTCAGCCGCAAACTTTCTCAACTACTTTTATAGACGATTCCTTATTTCACTACTTCAGGTCTGCAAGCAGTCTTTCATTCAGACGAACATAATCACTGTTATTCTGCTGTTTCGCAAGATCCATCGACTTTTGCGCAGCTTGGCGGGCATCCTGTTTGCGACCGAGCTTTGCTAGTGCATTAGCTCTCTGGTGGTGCACCCAAAAGGCATTCGGCTGCTGTTCAATAGCCTTATCAAACCATGTTATTGCCTGGTTTAGGTCTTTGCCACTTTCCAGATAATACATAGCGGACTGAAAATATGGACGGTTGTCGTTATTCATGGCACTGTTTATTTGTGCCATTATCTTGGTGTCAACATCAGTGCTAAATGGTAGGCTCACACTGATATTATCCCACATCATCTGCAGTTCGGCACTTGAGGGTTTAATATTCGCAAATTGCATAGTCAAATTTTCAACCGGTGTACTTAACATGGTGGGCTTTGCTTTTAAGCGAACGGCATCGTTTTCTTGCTTATACGCAGCGGGACTGGTTACGTCAAGAGATTTCGTTAAGATGATTGTCCACTCATTCCTGTCGGGGATGGTCAGCAATCCGTATTTACCTGCTGGCAATTTTGTTCCTCCTACTGTTACTTCATCACTAAACGTTATTGTTGTCGCTTGATTGGCACCTGTCCGCCAAACTTGCCCAAAGGGTACCAGGTCTCCAAACACTTTTCTGCCCCTAAGAGCGGGTCTTGAATAGGAAAGCTCTACGGAACCAATTCCAAAATCTTGTTTGATAGTTTGTGATGGACTTGGTGCAGGAGTTTTGATAGATTGAGCATTTACAGCTAGCAAGCACATTATAGTAGCGCCACATAGAAACATTTTTCTTAGCATAGTATGTTTTTTAGAAGACAAAAGTAAAGAAATGGGTAAAGCTGAAATCGAATTGAAGAATTATTAGGTGTCGGGGGTCAAGATCCTCTTAATCTAACATTTACTTTCTGGAATAGTTCGGAGCTTCTCGTGTAATTTCCACATCGTGTGCATGGCTCTCTCTCATGCCGGCGTTGGTTATTTTTACAAACCTGGCCTCTTGCAAAGCAGGTATAGAACCAGCACCGCAATATCCCATTCCGGCCCGCAAGCCACCCACGTACTGGTAAACGATTTCTCTCAGCATACCTTTATATGCCACTCGTCCTTCAATTCCTTCGGGTACAAACTTTTTCAGGTCTGCTTCATGATCCTGAAAATATCGATCACTACTGCCCGTAGCCATTGCACCCAATGAGCCCATACCGCGGTATTCCTTAAATTTTCGGCCTTCGTAGATTATCGTATCACCAGGGCTTTCTTCAGTGCCTGCAAACACGCTCCCCATC
>DASQNW010000285.1:0-3643 GCA_035644775.1 Chitinophagaceae bacterium
AATAACCATTGTTAACAGAGGTTTCGTCATTCAAAAAGCCGTCGAGCAATTCACTTCTTTCGATCTGCATTCTGCACTTTTTTTCTTCTATAAAAAAGAAAATACAAAGCAGCACGCCAATCATGAAAATAATTTCGTTCATAAGGGTAATATTCAATGTCCGTTGAGAAAGATGTCCGTGTAACCATTTCAAAATTTCTGCCAGAAACTGATGAGGCAATACCTTCCTCAACAGCTCTTACTTATTAAGACCATCCAATAATGTAAAAAGCTGTTCAATCGACAAAGAATTTATCTTTGCCATCCTATGACAGTAGAAGCATTAAAAGATATGAGGGACCGTGTCAGTGTCCTGAGGAGGTTTCTTTGACGTTGAGAATAGACTTGATAAGATTTCGCAGGATAAGCAACTTTCACTTTCGCCAGGTTTTTGGGATGACAATGCCCGTGCAACGGGAATCTTAAAAGAAATTAAACTAAACGAGTATTGGGTTGGCCTTTTTGACAGCGTACAAGCTGCTGTGGAAGATTTTGCCGTTTTATTGGAGTTTTGGAAAGAAGGGGAAGGCAGCGAGGAGGAAGTAAAAGCAGCATATGACCTTGCAATAGCAAAGATCGAAGAAGCCGAATTCAAGAGCACTTTAAATGAACCTGAAGATGAACTGCCTGCAGTGATGCAGATCAACTCGGGGGCCGGCGGCACGGAAAGCCAGGACTGGGCTGAAATGCTTTCACGCATGTATCGAATGTACGGTGAAAAGCAGGGGTGGAGCGTGTCGGTGCTCGATTGGCAGGAAGGCGATGGAGCAGGAATAAAAACCTGTACGCTGCAATTTGACGGCTCCTTTGCGTATGGTTTTTTAAAAGCTGAAAGTGGAGTGCACCGGCTTGTGCGAATATCTCCCTTCGATGCAAATGCAAAAAGGCATACCTCCTTTGCCTCAGTATTTGTTTACCCACTGGTGGATGACAGCATAAACATTGAGGTGAAAGACAGTGAAGTAAAAATGGAAACGGCGAGGAGTGGTGGTGCTGGCGGGCAGAACGTGAACAAAGTAGAGACAAAGGTGATGCTCACCCATTTTCCTACGGGTATAGTGGTTGTGTGCCAAACCGAAAGAACGCAATTAGGAAACCGGGAAAAAGCTATGCAGATGCTCAAAAGCCGTTTATACGAAGAAGAACTGCGAAAGAGAGAAGAGCTAAAGAATGCAGCGAATGCAAACAAAAAGAAGATTGAGTGGGGATCACAGATTCGGAGCTATGTTTTTCACCCTTACAAGATGATCAAAGATCACCGCACCGATTACGAAGTAGGCAATGTTCAGCCGGTGATGGATGGAGAATTGGATGGCTTTATAAAAGCATATTTGATGGCGGAGAAGGAAACATCATCATCATAACTGATTCTAAAAACGGAAATACTTTTATTTTTCCGTATTGCTGCTATTGATGATTCATTATTGAAAAAAGACGGGAGGCAATATGAACCTGGGATATTTTTCTTACCCCTTACCTGCAAATGAACCATTGTTTGGTTATGAGCCAGGAAGTGAAGAAAGAAATGCATTAAGAGCTGTGTTGAACGAGTTGAAAGCCTCGACTATCGATGTTCCCATGTTTATTGGCAGCCAGGAAGTTAGGACAGGAAATCTAAAGCCCATGCATCCTCCGCACGAGATTTCACATCTACTCGGGCATTTTCACGAAGGAGATGAAACACATGTGCAAGCGGCGGTGGCAGCAGCTCTCAATGTTCGGGAAAGCTGGGCCAACATGCCCTGGGAAGAGCGTGCGGGGATCTTCTTACGTGCCGCAGAATTGATTTCTACAAAGTACCGTTACCACATGAATGGCACCACTATGCTGGGTCAAAGCAAGAACGTGTACCAGGCAGAAATTGATAGCGCCTGCGAATTGATTGACTTCTTGCGGTTCAATGTGTATTTCCTTAGCGAGATATACAAGCAGCAGCCGGTAAGCGGCCCCGGTATGCACAACAGGATGGAGTGGCGACCGCTCGAAGGTTTTGTTTTAGCCATCACTCCGTTCAATTTTACAGCTATTGGTGGCAATCTGCCTACATCTGCCGCAATGTGCGGCAACGTGGTGGTTTGGAAACCTGCACACACGCAAATCTACTCAGCGCAAATGTTCATGCGTATATTAAAAGAAGCAGGATTGCCGGATGGAGTCATCAACCTTATTTATGTCGATGGACCGGTGCTTGGTAATTACTGTTTTGCACATCGCGATTTTGCAGGAGTGCATTTTACAGGGTCTACTGGTGTGTTCAATGCTATGTGGAGAGCGATAGGTGAAAATATTTCCACATATAGGTCATACCCCCGGATTGTTGGTGAAACAGGCGGTAAAGATTTCCTGATAGCCCATAGATCGGCTGCTGCAGAAGTGGTAGCTACAGCTTTGTTACGAGGTGCATTTGAATACCAGGGGCAAAAGTGCTCTGCCGCTTCACGTGCTTACCTCCCCTCCAATATTGCAAATCAGGTAAAGCAGCTATTGAAAGACGGCGTTGCATCCTTTAAGATGGGTAGTGTTGAAGATTTCGGAAACTTTATCAATGCTATTATTGATGAACGAAGCTTCGACAAAATCACACAATACATCACCAATGCTAAGAACGATGCAGCGGTTACGATCCTGACCGGGGGTGGTTTTGACAAAACCAGAGGCTACTTTATTGAACCGACAATCATAGAAACGAAAGATCCAAAATATGTGAGCATGTGCGAGGAAATATTCGGACCAGTGCTTACGATTTATGTTTATGACGAAAATGAGTTTGATGAGACCCTTCATCTTGTTGATACTACTTCACCTTATGCGCTAACCGGCGCTGTGATTGCTCAGGACCGCTACGCCATTGAACTTGCCACCAGAAAACTGCGCAATGCTGCAGGCAATTTCTACATCAACGACAAACCCACGGGTGCGGTAGTGGGTCAGCAACCTTTTGGTGGAGCAAGAGTTAGTGGTACCAATGACAAAGCAGGTTCCATGCTGAACTTATACAGATGGCTTAGTGCCCGTACTATCAAAGAAACATTTGTTCCGGCTACGGATTACCGGTACACTTTTCTAAAGGGAGAAAGCGACGGAATCTGAAGTGTTTTTCCTTAGTGCCTGTCGTAGATATACAATTCAATAACTCATTTAAGCAGTTCTTCATCAATTAATAACAACTGATAAAAATCATTATTAGATAATTTTGCAGTCTCCTATTCATTTGCTTCTTTTGCATCTAAATCAAAACAAATAACTTCTATGAAGAAATTTTTTTTAGCAGTAGCATTAACTGCATCAGTGGTTGCTCTTAATGCACAAAGCGGTGCTGGCTTCGGAGTTAAAGGAGGATTAAACCTCGCTAACCTGACCGTTACCGGAGACGATGAAGATGCAGATTTTAAAATGAAGCCTGGCTTTCATCTTGGAGTATTTGCAAATGTTCCATTGGGAGGTACTTTAAGTTTTCAACCGGAATTGTTGTATTCTGCAGAAGGCGCAAAGATGGATATTCTCGATGAGGACGTGAAGTTTAATCTGTCATACCTAAACGTACCTTTATTGCTTCAGTACAACGCATCTGGTTTTTTTGCTGAAACCGGTCCTCAAGTGGGAT
>DASQNW010000286.1:0-7255 GCA_035644775.1 Chitinophagaceae bacterium
ATCTTACGGTGATGAAGCCCGCGGCAGATATATTAAAGTTCTTTGGCGTTCCCTTTGAGCTGACCGTTGTGTCTGCACACAGAACACCACAACGTATGATGCAGTACGCTGAAACGGCAAAAGACCGAGGCTTGAAGATTATTATTGCCGGAGCTGGCGGAGCGGCACATTTGCCAGGTATGGTCGCAGCAATAACGCCGCTGCCTGTTATTGGCGTACCAGTAAAGTCCAGCAACTCCATAGACGGGTGGGATTCTTTACTTTCCATCTTGCAAATGCCTAACGGTGTACCCGTAGCTACAGTAGCATTGAACGCAGCCAAAAATGCAGGTATATTAGCCGTGAAGATTCTTGGCAGTTGTGATGAGGCACTTGGCAGAAAGATTGTAGCATACATGGAAAGTTTAAAAAAAGAGGTGCATGAAAAAGTGGAGCATTTACAAACTGGTGGCTATCCTAACTCTTTCGACCCTAAATAAACTGGCTGCACAACAGATCCAGCTTCTAAATACCACGCGGTTAAAAACCTTTCCTTCAGCATCAAGCCTTGAGTTTTACAATGGTCGTCTGTATGTAATTGGCGATGACGCTCCTCACATCCTCGTTCTCGATCAGAGTCACCGTGTCATTGACAGCATCAGGATCTTATCGACAAAAGACACACGTATACACAAAGACACCAAAGCCGATCTGGAATCGTCCGTGATCATTACCACCAACGGAAAGCCGCTGCTGCTGGCGTTTGGTTCACTTTCTACTAAAAAGAGAAACAGAATAGTTGTGGTTCCTTTGAATTCTTCTCGAAATATCACACACAAGACATTCCGGTGGAATAATCCCGAACTGGATAATCTAAATATCGAAGGAGCTGGAATGGTAGGAAGGCATCTGTTGTTAAGCAATCGCGCGAATAACACATCAGCCACAAATCACTTTATAGTGACCAGTTTGCGTAAGAGACAGCGGATTTCCTGCATTTCAAAAATCATTAAAGCTGAACTTCCGCTGTTGAAGCCGGTGATTGGAATATCAGGGATGTATTACACCAAAGAGAACGATGTTCTTTTCTTCACAGCGTCGACCGAGGACACTAACGATGCCTATTCGGACGGCGAAATTGGAGAGAGTTACATCGGGTATATCAAAAACATCTCCAACCGTTTAGAGGAAAACACAATCAGGGTAGATATGCTTATTGCTCTTTCAGGACATCTGAAGGAAAGCAGCTTACAAAAAATTGAAGGAATTGCAATCGAGAAAACCGAAGCTGATTATGTAATTGCTCATATAGCTGCGGATAATGACAATGGAGAAAGTATGTTGTTCAAAATAAGGCTTCAGATAAATCAGCCATGAAGCTGGTTCAAGTAGCTAGTTTTATAATAACAAACTCCTGCTCCAAAGTAAGTGAGTTTTGATAGATGGAATCCATAAACTCATGGCCCCACCTTGCATAAAAACTGCTAAAGTTCTCTACTCTTTCTTGCAGGTTGTTGTTGGGGAACAATTCTTTTTTCACACGTGATATCCTGTTCATGACAGCCTCGTGCTTTTTACGCTCTGAACGTACCATTTTCTTTTCAAGTTCATAAAGCTGTTTTACCGACCTCTGCTTCAAAGCGGCAACATGCTGCAACAGTGTGCTGTCTACGTTAGCGGCAGTTTGCTGCAACCGCTCATAAATGGCTTGTATTTCGTGAAGCTCACCATTCAAAGTGGGTTTCTTTTGCTGTTGTTCCAGCACCCTGTTCATCATCTCTAATTCCGTTGAAAACACATCTTTGCATTCGATGCCGATTTTGTTGAGTAGTGTATCCTGCTCCGGCTGTATAATTAGAAACGAATTTCTTAACACCTGCACTGGAAAAGGAACAGAGTAATGATCGAAAAGGTCTTTCAGTTGAAGCCAGTAAGCGAGTTCACCGCCACCGCCAATGAAAACCACGTTTGGCAAAATTGTCTCCTGAAATAGGCCCCTGAGAATGACATTTGGGCTAAATCGCTCTGGATGCTTATTCAATTCTTTCTTTAGTTCCTCTTCAGAAAAAGACAACGAGGTGTTGTGTATCTTATATTGATCGCCGGTTTTGACAATGCGTTCCCGGATGTTACCCTCCAGGTAAAATAGATTTATTTCTCGCGGATGCGCCTGCACTTTGTAGTGTGTCTCAAGCCGTGACGACGTTTTTGCAACAAGAGAAGACGATGATTGGTGAAATATATCCTGCTCGAAAACGTGCAACATTTTTTGTTTCAATGCAGTATTATCAGGGATCAGAACTACCAGTCCGAACCTGCCAAAAAGTTCATTGATCAACTCAAAAGTTGCCGATTGAATTTCTCTGCCTTCAGCGTAACATCGCTTTAGAAGTGCTGTCACTTCAGCACCATGGGGAAATAAATAAAGTTGCGCATCCATTTCATCAATCAAGTGTAACAATTCCTGATCTACTTTCATCCTGCCTACGGCACCAGTTTGCTGCTTGTTCCACTCGAGCTTTTTCCCGTTGATAAAGGTGTGATTCAATTCATCAAAATCAGCATCCTCGCACCCCATGTAATAAACAGGTACGAAATCATATTGAGGCAGCGATTTTTTGAGGAAATCGGCTAATCTGATCGCATGTATAATCTTGTACATGAAATAGAGCGGGCCGGTAAATAAATTTGGCTGGTGGGCTGTGCAGATGGTGAAGGTGTGTGTCGAATTTAGTAGCTCGATATTTTTAACCACCTGCGGATTAACTCGCACCACGTTATACTGATTCTTCAGTTCACGCACAAGGAGGCCTCTGTCAAGAGCTTGTGACTTTTTCTTTTCAATAGCACTTGTTATTCCGCCAACGGTGGGCGGGAATGCATAAAAATGTCTTAGATCTTCTGCGCCGGAGAGGTAGCCGTTGACAATTTTTGTAAAGCTGTTAGTTTGGTGATATGGAACCCGTTCGGCTGCAAACATGAAGTAAAAATAATTACAAGTACCGATTAAATTTGTTAAGAAGGCGATCGTGCAAAAAGCACATCGTCACTGCATGCCACGCTCCTACAGTTTGTCCAGCTCTTTTCGGTACTCGTACTGCAGATCCTCATGCAGGCTATCGATCGCAGTAGCTGCTTTTTTTAGCTGTGCATGGTAGAGTTTAGTTAATGAAGTGCTTTTATGCATTGGCAAATTCAACTCTTTTAACCGGGTGCAATAGTGCAACAACAACTCTGCTTCCGCTGTCTTGCTTCCGGTATACCGGATATATTTGTTCACGGTCCGGAGAATTTTTCTAACTGTTTTTTTAGCAAAGAAAACGTGACGCGTATTCACCTCTGTGAATTCATGATCCATGTCTTCTTTCACATTCACCACATACAATGCCAGGTCATGGGCTTCGAAGAGCAGAAAAGTAAGTAACTCCTTGTTTTCTTTTTTAAATCGCGCCAGTCTTAAACAAAGCTCTACCAGTTCTGCTGGTTTTGCATTCTTTAACTCCTGTTTCAATTCATGAACCGTAGCTGCTTTCATAATCCTTCAGCGTTGGGCAGATTCATTTTAAATACCTGTCGAACCAGTCCACAAATTCCTTTCTGTCTGCATTCATTCCACTCCATCCATGATCGGCACCTTTCCTTACAATAAGCTTAGATGGCACATTTGCTTGCTCTAACCTGGAGATAATTAGCTGGGATTGCTGCAGTGGAACTGTTTTGTCAGCATCACCATGGATGATCAAAACTGGAGCATCATCCGAAGAGATGTGATTCACCGGCGACATTTGCTTCGCAATGGAATGTTGCCTCGCCGTGTCGCTCACAACAGCAAAATACCTGCTGGCTGTATCCCATTGAGTGAATAAAAACGGGGCTAATAAATTTCGTTTCGCCAGCACTGGCTTGTATTGCAAAAGGTTGGCTCCCGTTTGCCCGAAGTTTAAGAAGTCGGTAGGTGGATAAAAGCAAGCAACCGCCTGAACCCTGGCAGAGGCACGGTCTACCGCGTCTTTTACATTTGTGGATCTATCATCGCTCATTGTAGCCATCATTAGTGACAAATGGCCCCCAGCTGAACTGCCGGTAATGCCGATCTTGTTAGGATCTATCTTATATTCATTAGCATTATGCCTGATAAAACGCACTGCCCTTTGCACATCCGCAACTGCATCAGGAATTGTATACCGGGGCTGTGATCCATGCACCACGGCAAAAACGGTGTATCCACGCTCGATAAACGGCTTGGAATCGTTCACGTAGTAATTCATCCAGCTTTGATCTGAACTCCACCCACCACTTACCACGTGAATTATTGCCCGTTGGTTGGATTTAGCAGACGGTTTCATCACAAACATAGTTAAAGCCATCCCGTCTTTACGGCCATAGATCACTTCCTTTTGTTCGAAAGATGCGCCTTTCTGCGCTTGCAGTGGAAGAACGTAACAGATGATCCCGAGAGTCAATAAAGCCCACTTTTTCATATTTCCCTGTTGAAGATTTGACAATTAGAAAACAAGTATAAGCATTAAAATGTCTCAGTCTGGAACAATTAACTATTTCAAATTGTATGTCTTTTAAATCTTTGCAAATCAAATTATTTTAGGTCATAAATGAGAGATTTTGCTTTGATCAAACTCCTCTTCATGTGCTATGCGGTTATTGCGTTGTGTGCCTCATGCAGCGTGAGCAAGGACCCACAGAGGAGCAATATCCGTGAGCTTCAGGCAGGCAAGCGAAAGGAAGACACTTCGTACGTTTATGCGCTCCCGTTTGCCAAGGGAACTTCACACCTTGTGGTGCAAGGTTATTACAGCCGCTTATCGCACAAAAATCGAATCGCAGTAGATATTAAGATGAAGAGAGGCACTAAGATTCTTGCGGCTCGGGAGGGAATCGTAATCAGGCTGCAGGAGCAGAATAATAAAGGTGGGTGGAACAGGAGAAATCGTGAATATGCAAACTTTGTTCTGATACAGCACAGCGATGGCACCCGTGCGGGCTATTGGCATTTGCAGCAAAACGGAGTACTGGTGAACCTTGGTGACAGTGTGAGAACGGGGCAGGAAATTGCATTAAGCGGCCATACCGGCTATTCAGCTTTTCCTCACCTGCATTTTATGGTTTCTGTAACCAGGAACGGTAGATGGCAGCAAGTACCTACCAGATTTCATACAAAAAAAGGCCCCCGATATCTAAGACCTTTAAGATGCTATAAAAACAAATGATTATTGCTGGTCGATGAAGTCGATGACCAAAACTTTGTCCAGGTGTGGACCCAGCACTTTTCCAAATTCCTTATGATCAGGGTGTGGAAGGTAATAATCTCTACCTGCGGCATCCTTGAAGGATACTAAAAAGCAGTGGGTAAAGCCCTGCGCCAGGTTCTCGGGGCTTATGTTGGTGCCCCACTCATATCCAATAATGGTTTTGATCTTTTTCGGAAGGGCGGTGAAAGCCTGCTCAACTTTTTTTACATCTTCCGGGCTGGTATTGTCCTTGAATTTAAACAGCACTACATGGCGCAGCACTTTGGAATGCTTCTGCATTTTCTTTGATGATTTTGTCTGGCTCATGGCTGCACTGGCGAAGCATAGGCAAACAAGGCATAGCAACAGGTAATTAATTCTTTTCATAATTGAAGTGTGATTAAAGGTACGTGAAATAGAGAGGCAGTAAGAGTGATTATACTACTACTCCCTCAAGGTCGTAATCGAAAGCTTTGGTAATCCTGACCTGGTAGAAGTTTCCGGGAACAAGCCTTTGGTCTGAAGAAATTATTACCTCATTATCTACCTCCACGCTATCAAATTCTGTTCTGCCAATGTATCGACCTGCTTCCTTCTTATCGATCATCACTTTAAATGACCGACCTACCATCGCCTGGTTTTTTTCGTAGCTTATTTCCTGTTGCACGCTCATGATGTCTTCGGCCCTACGTTGCTTTTCTTCAGCAGGTATGGTATCCTGTAGCCCGTAAGCACTTGTGTTTTCTTCGTGCGAGTAGGTGAAGATTCCTACCCTATCCAGGCGCTGCTTTTCAAGGAATGCTTTGAGCTCTTCCACATCATCGAGGCTTTCTCCAGGAAAGCCGGTGATTAGTGTGGTGCGTAAACAAATACCTGGCACTTTCTGTCGAACCTCCTGAACGAGGTCTTCTATTTCTGTTCTTGTAATGTGCCGCTTCATGGCTTTAAGCATGTTATCTGCAGCATGTTGCAGCGGCATATCCAGGTATTTGCAAATGTTCTCCCGCTCATTCATTACCTCCAGCACCTCCAGCGGAAACTTATGAGGATACGCATAATGCAGGCGCACCCATTCGATGCCGGGAACATCACTAAGACGTTTCAGCAAGTCGGGGAGCATTCTTTTCTTGTACAAGTCAAGGCCGTAGTACGTAAGTTCCTGTGCGATCAGCATTATTTCTTTCACTCCACCTCGTGCTAAGTTTTCCGCTTCCTTTACTAAATCATCCATCGGGCGGCTCATGTGGCTGCCGCGCATCAGGGGAATGGCGCAAAATGAGCAGGTGCGGTTACAACCTTCAGAAATTTTCAAATAAGCATAGTGCTGCGGCGTCGCAAGAAAACGTTCGCCGAGCAATTCAGATTTATAGTTTACTTCAAATTTTTTCAACAGCAGCGGAAGTTCCATAGTACCAAACCATGCATCTACCTCCGGAATGTTTTGTTCCAGGTCTTCCCTATAGCGCTGGCTAAGGCAGCCAGTTACGTATACTTTATCGAGCCTGCCTTTTTGCTTTTGAGCTACCTGGTCGAGAATGGTGTTGATAGATTCTTCTTTTGCCTTGTCGATAAAGCCGCAGGTATTGACCACCACAATATTATGATCGCGTTGTTTGCTTTCGTGTACTACAGCAATGTCGTGTGCGTGTAGCTGCCCACTTAGCACCTCACTATCAACCATGTTCTTGCTACAGCCAAGCGTGATAATATTTACCTTGTCCCGTTTAAGCGTCTTTGATTTCATGCGGAGGTGCAAAGTTCGACAAAATGAGCCGCATATCTGTTAATCAAAATGAAATAGCCATAATGAATCAGAGATTTACCAGCGATGATTGAAGTTGCAGTTACCGGTTTGCTGCGCATATATAGCGCTTGATTTCTACAGGAAAGTTGTGTAATGCCTCTAAAGGTAAAAGCGCATACTTATGAAAGCTTCCATCATTAGCTAACTGGTATCTACTCAATACTGGAAAATAGCACCTGTAACTGGTCTGGTAGTGACTCAGGATACTTTGCCCATCATGTAGACG
>DASQNW010000287.1:0-2484 GCA_035644775.1 Chitinophagaceae bacterium
GAGGAGGGGGTTTTTGTAGACGACAAGAAAGAGGGTACATGGCGTCGCTTTTCCCTGGAAGGAGATTTGTTAGCAGTGGAGAACTACCGGTGGGGCGGGAAGGATGGCAAGAGTGTTTACCTCAACACCATGGGAAACCCAATTAGGGAAGAGAGCTGGAGGGCTGTAAACCCCGATAATCCATATGACACCGTCAATGTTTACGACCCTAATAATCCTACAAAAGTAATTGCGATGCAGGTGGTGAAGATGGAAGGCTATTCCCTAAAGCACGGCGCCTGGAAGCATTACGACATCTTTAGTGGTAAGCTGGAGAAGACAGAATATTTCTACTTCGATAAACCCGCAAGAAAGACGGGCATTTTTGATGATGAACTCGCTCCCATACCTGTAACGGAGGATGGTGAAGAAATTGCCACAACAACCGAAAAAAAGAAACCTGTAACAAAGCCTAAGGAAGTTGTGGAATTCGAAAAAAAGAACGCCGGAAAGAAAAAGATCAGGGTGAGAGATGGTGCCACAGGTGGATAAGCACTGCGCATTTCAGCCTTTATGTTCACCAAATACCTGCCTTAACACATCAGATATTTCCCCTAGTGTACAATAGTTTTCTACAGCATCTATTACCGCGGGCATGAGGTTTTCACTATCAATAGCTTTTTGCTGTATCGTGGACAGGCTCCTTGTAACCTCTTCCTCACTCCTGGAGGATTTCAGTTTCGCCAGGCGTGCAATCTGTGCGTCTCTTATCATATCATCTACTCTAAATGTCGGTATGGAATTCACTTCGTCGTTGGCAAACTTGTTTAGCCCCACTATTATCTTTTCACCGCTTTCAATTTTCTTTTGATATAGGTAAGCACTTTGGGCGATTTCCTGCTGCATAAAGCCCTGCTCTATCGCTGCTATACTACCGCCCATCAAGTCTATTTTGTTTACGAGAGCCCAGGCTTTTTGTTCTACTTCGTTTGTTAAGGACTCGACATAGTAGGAGCCACCAAGCGGGTCTGCGGTCAAAGCCGCGCCTGTTTCGTATGCAAGGATCTGTTGTGTTCTTAATGCCGCGTGTGCTGCTTCTTCGGTAGGCAGGCCAATAGCCTCATCGTAGCCATTGCTATGGAGCGATTGTGTGCCGCCAAGTATTGCAGCGAGAGACTGCACTGTTACCCGTGCTATATTATTTGTTGGCTGTTGAGCGGTAAGTGTGCTGCCGCCTGTTTGTGCATGAAACCGCAGCATCATTGCCTTTGGATCTGTAGCTCCAAGCTCCTTCATCATTGTTGCCCACATCCGCCGTGCTGCTCTGAATTTTGCCACCTCTTCAAACAGGTCATTATGTGCATTAAAAAAGAATGAAAGCCGCTTTCCGAACACATCTATATCCAAGCCTTGTTCAAGTGCAGATTTCACATAGGCTTTACCGTTAGATAAGGTAAATGCAAGTTCCTGCACAGCAGTAGCACCAGCTTCCCTGATATGATATCCTGATATGGAAATGGTGTTCCATCGAGGTAATTCTTTGCTGCACCATTGAAAGATGTCTGTAATAATGCGCATTGAAGGCTTTGGTGGGTAGATGTAAGTGCCTCTTGCCGCATATTCCTTTAAAATGTCATTCTGGATGGTGCCGCTTATCTTTTGGAGATCTGCCCCTTGCTTTTTTGCCAGCGCTACATAAAAAGCAAGCAGTATAAAAGCAGTGGCGTTGATCGTCATGGAGGTGGAAATCTCCTGCAGTTGAATGCCGCTGAAGAGTGCCTCCATATCGTCAAGCGAGTCGATGGCGACACCTACCTTGCCCACTTCACCTTCCGCCAGGGGGTGATCGCTATCGTAGCCGATCTGTGTTGGCAAATCAAATGCAACGCTTAGGCCGGTAACGCCTTGTCTAAGCAGGTATACGTAACGCCTGTTACTTTCTTCTGCAGTAGAAAAGCCCGCGTATTGCCGCATGGTCCAGGGCTTCCCCCTGTACATATCCGGCTGGATGCCGCGGGTGAATGGATATTCGCCAGGTACTTCGCTGTTCACCGGTGCTTCTCCATGTTCATAGAAAGCTTTTATCTCTATGCCACTATCGGTCAAAAATGTTTTATCACTCATATCCACTTTGCGTTGAAGATTATCGCACAGCGCTATGCCATCAATTTTTTTGCTTCATGACTAAGTGCATCAAGAACAATTGTATGCAGCGCAGCATCTTCATGATTGATCATTACCTCTAAAAGCTTTTTGTTCAATTCGGTTGCCCTGGCTTCAGGCGACAATAAGTTACTGACCTGGTTTATGATAAGCATGCTTTGATCTCGAAGGTTGCGCACCGCGTCCCATGTTACTTTACTAACGTATACCTGTTGTGAAGCATTATATTCAAATTCCTGTTTGATGTGCTCCAGTAAGAGTATCTGCATTTCCTGCGCCGATGCGTTTGGTTGGTTTACCCTGCTGATTAAATTCGGTATTGAGATCCGCTCACATAAAAGG
>DASQNW010000288.1:0-4165 GCA_035644775.1 Chitinophagaceae bacterium
TGTTGCATCTGAGTAAGGAACCGCTAACATGGTATTCTTTGTCAAGAGATTGCTGTATTATAAATAAAAACTGTACTTCAGCAATATCAATATTTCCGTACACCACGACGCCAGATGTTGTTTTCTACTGAAAGCTTAAAGGAGTTACTGCAGTTGCAAAAAACATTTGCTGACAGGGTGACTGCCGTAGTTTTGTTTCTTATTTACTTCCTCCAGCATCCTATCAGCAGCCGGCATTAAACGTCGCTGCAAACATCCTTATGAAAAAAGGAAGTGGCGTTGTATGCTTTATGAAAGCAGCTCAAAAGAACTTGCCAGTATACGATAACTTACAACCGTCACTTCCTTTTTTGTGATTCAGTTATACGTTTACGAGACACCGCATAACAAGGAAGTTTATAACGATACTTCATTTTTGATCCCTCAGAGACGAACCTCGGCGGGATTGTCATACACGACTGCGAGGTGTGGCATTTTTAGGGGTCAGGATGGCAAAGATTCGAGAATGTGAATACTTTGATCCTGTCGAGCGATAAGGGCGGACAATAGCAAAAAGCTTTGAGTCTCTCATTTGCCATGCTGTGGAACGAAGCATCTCGTCTCACATCTATCAATAAGCTGCAGATATTCAGCAAGATCCTTCGCTCCGCTCAGGATGACAAACTGATGCAACGCCATAAAACTAAAAGGTTCCCCGCAACGATCGTGTCTGCACAGAACATTTCTCCTCCCCCATCTAATCTTATCCTCTATCCTATGCGGGTAACTCATACTATTGCCTTTTTAACTTTGACTGACCATTGTAACATTATCTTCCGCTTCATCTTTGGTTCGTGCTGACACGAAACACGGCGTTAGGGTCTCACATTTGTCATGCTGAGGAACGAAGCATCTCGCCTAACATCTATTAACAAGCTGCAGACTTTTTAACAAGATCCTTCGCTCCGCTCAAGATGACACACTAAGGCTGTTGCCTTTATTAACTTTGACTAACTGATACCATTAGGTTACGTTTTCTCTTTGGCTCGTGGGGACACGAGCAAGGGAGCCAGAGCAAACGAATAGATAGCTGTTATTCATCAGCATCATAAAAGGCAAAGCAGGTTTTTTAATTATCCAAACTGCCGTTAGGCGCTATCTTGTTGCGGCTATTCTTTATAATTTGAGCTATGCAATTTCTATCAATAGAAATAGAAGACGAGAAGAACATTCAATATGTTGATAATCCAGAATGTACACCTGTTATAGAGGCGATGCAGGCGTACTATAAAAAAGTTGGATTCAGAAAGCCATGGATTGCCTATTTCGCTAGTGTTGATGGCAACGAGTTAGTTGGTGTTGCTGGCTACAAAGGAATGCCTAAAGATGGTAAAATTGAGATTGCTTATGCAACCTTCAAAGCATACGAGGGACAAGGTATAGGGACAAAGATTTGCAAGCAGTTGATTAACCTGGCGCAGCAAAGTGACCCTAAAACAAGAATAACGGCACGAACGCTTCAGGATGGCCATGCGTCAATGGCAATTCTCAAAAAGAATGGATTCCAGTGTATGGGCATTGTATATGATGAAGAAGATGGTGATGTTTTTGAATGGGAACTTCCTGAAAACAGCCGCTAACAATCTGCTTTGAAAAATCACGGCTGAAGAATCTACTGACCTTTTCTTGTTTTCGCTGTAGAATTGCTGGCAGCAGCAGAACATAAATATTTTTAGTTCCTATAGCTATAAACCATAAGCAGTGACTTTACCTGACCATTCTTACAACTAAAGAAATGATTTTCCGAGTACTGATACTACTTCTACTCTTTTACGTTCTCATTTGTTTGATACTGTATTTTTTCCAGGAAAAGGTCATTTTCTTTCCTGATAAGTTGGACAATAATTACACGTTTTCGTTCTCTCAACCCTTTGACGAGATAAACATCAAAACAAAAGACGGAAAGTTATTGAACGGCTTATTGTTTATAGCTGAACGTTCAAAGGGCCTGGTGTTTTACTTGCATGGTAATGCTGGTTCTTTAGACAGGTGGGGTGATGTGGCAAAGCGGTACACAGAGTTGCATTACAGCGTATTCATTTTAGATTATCCTGGTTACGGAAAGAGCGAAGGGGGAATTAAAAGCAAGGCACAATTGTTCCACGCTATCCAATCCGCATATGACGAAATGAAAAATCGATTTGATGAAGAGAGCATTGTTGTTTTAGGCTACTCAATCGGAACCGGACCGGCAGCCCACCTCGCCTCCACCAATCGACCAAGGCTACTTATATTGCAAGCACCATACTACAGCTTAACTGACATGATGCGCCACACATATCCAATCATTCCAACCTTCTTATTAAGATATAAGTTTCAGACCAGTGAGTATTTAAAAGGCTGTAAGATGCCAGTAATCATTTTCCACGGCGACAAAGATGAAGTAATTTATTATGGTTCTTCTCTCAAGCTAAAGGAAGAAATGAAGCCAAGCGACACGCTGATTACCTTGAGGGGACAAGGACACAATAGTATGACAGATAATCCTGATTACATTGCCGCACTAAAAACAGTCCTAAGGTGATGAAAAAACCAACAATCGACAGAGCATTCGCAAAAGGATGATTAGAAGCTGTCGTTCATGTGTAAAAACACCACTTAGCTTTATAGCAAAGGTGAAGCTGGTGGCATTCTTATCACAAGTGTTCATAAAGGCTAACCTACACTCAACTTCCGCGACCATGAACCTGACCCATTTTTCTCTATTGATCCTGATCGTCAGCATCAACTTAAAGGCGATTAGCCAAACAGGCCAAAAGCAAAATCAAATTCTTTTTGCAGAAGGCTTTGTTGGTCACTCATGGGGAAGTGCAGGCGGGTTCTCAGGCGGAGTAGAACTAAATTTCCAAAAGAACCGCAGTTTGTTTACTCTGCGCTACGCAACTGCCGTAAAGCTTCGTTCTGGAATACTGTCGCCCATTGTTCCGCTACCCTACTTTGAAGAGAAGAGCGAACTAGATGAAGTGTCGGTGCTGTACGGCTGGAGGTTTATAGAAAATGCAAGGTCTTTCAGTTTTTCTCTGGGGTTTTCTCATAACTCATTAAGGCAACTAATCACAGATAATAATCAGAAAATTATTAAGGCCTCCTCATACGTCGGGCTCCCGTTCGAAGCCAATATCAAATGGTTTAAAGCCGAAAAGAAAAGATTCAGAATCATTTACGGTCTCTTACCTGTGGGAAAGCCAACGGCATTTGGGGGAAGTTTCGGCTTTAAGTTGTTCGGCAATATATCTACAAACAGTTATGGTGGAGCAAGTCTGGTGTATGGATTGGGTCTTCACAAGAAGTATTAGGTAACGCACGTTTTCAATATCAGTGAAACCTTAGAAAACGACTTCCCCTACCACGGAATAGAACACGTGAAGCGGCATATCTATAATTCCGCTCCTTTACAATCCGGCTCATTTTTCCGGTAATTCAATGTATAAATCATCTAAATTGATATGAAATGGAATGTTTCAGCACCATTTGTTTTCTGCTTACTTCTCCTTGGCTGTGAAAAGGAACAACCTCCAACAAGGCTCCATGAGTTTTTTAAATATACAATTGACGGAGAGAAAAAGCTTTGGGGTCAGAGTAACGCCTTAACAGGTGGACAGTTTGAATGCAGCTTTTTAGGTGATTCAGCTTTATTCATTGCTGTTAAGTACGGTGTAGAATCTATAGGATTTTATTTGGAATCCCATCAAATAAGCAACGGCACCTATACACTTGACCAAAATAATAAGGGCTTTTAAACAAGTCCTAAAGACTACCAGGCTTATAGAACAACTTCCAACGCTACAGGAACACTTACTATTAAAAAATCCTTATTCCAATCTTATGGAACGGTTCAGACTCTCGAAGGACATTTTTCGTTTAACGCTGTTGATACAATAACAGGCAAGACTAGCGTTATCACCGACGGGCAATTTATAATGGAGTGCCACAACTATTAAGAAAAACCGCCTCTAACAACCCCGCCCGATCTAACCGCCTCATGCTGTGGAGTGGCCATGACGGAGACGGATTTTGTCACCGGTGCGGAGACAAAACTTATCTGACGCTTGGTACTCACAGTCTACCCCACTTCACTCTGAAACGCAAGGCTTTCATCAAAACAGATCGGTTTTTAAAATAAACG
>DASQNW010000289.1:0-4544 GCA_035644775.1 Chitinophagaceae bacterium
GCTCCCAACTGCGTTTGTGCGCTGGATACACCAGCCCGAAGGCTGCGGATGTTTTGCAAAGCTGCATTGAACTGTGCTTGTGACGACCGGTATTTAGTTTCGTACTGCTCAAACTCAGCCCGTGAGATTACCTTCTCATCGAACAAAGCTTTGTTTCTGGTATATGCAGATTTGTCTTGCTCCAGCTGCGCCTTCACTGCATCTAGTGCTGCCTGGCTGTTAGCTACTGTTGCCTGCGATTGTGCTACGCGGGAAGAAGCTTCATCGCGTTGTGAGGCATAGATATCTGCATATATACGGGCAAGCACCTGGCCCCTTCTCACACTATCACCTTCCTGCACATTAAGTTCTGTGATCTCACCAGACACATCGGGGCTGATCTTCACTTCTACTTCCGGGTATACTTTCCCACTTGCATTTACGGTTTCTATAATGCTTGTAGTAGTGAGCTTTTCTACAGTCACTTTCAGCTCCTTACCAGATGAACCGGCAATAAGCTTGCCTGCAATCAGTAACACTATGACAGCTCCCATACCTATCAATATCCATTTAACTGTTTTGTTCATTGTTGTTTAAATAGTGATGAACCATTATACACGCAGCGATTATCTATTTGGTCCGCGACAAAATTACAGCACAATTATTCTCACAATCTAAGTCCAGCCCCCTTATAAAACTCAAGCAATTTCATTCGAAAAACGTATTCGTATCTTGCCGACAAAGCATCTAACCGAGCTCTATACAAGTTATTTTGGTTTGTAATTAATTCAATAGTTGGCAACAAGCCTACGTCATAGCGCTTCTGAGAAAAATTAAATGTTTTCTCGGCTGCTTCTACAGCTTTCACAGCCGCATTGTAACGCTGCACGGCATTTACTGCATCGTTGTAGGCAGAATAAATGTCCTGTTGCAACACAAGATTGTCCCTGTCCGCATCTAACCTGATGCTTTCTGCATTAAGTTTAGATCGCTCCCAGTTCGTGCGTAGCTGCCGGTTATTGAAGATGGGGATGGAAAGATTCAAACCCACTGCCTGGCTCAAGTTTATATCCAACAACTGTCGACCAAATGGTGTGTTGGGAAGCACCACATTAAATTGTGGTCGCACCACAGACCTCACCACTCCCGGAGAGAGCTCAACGAGGCCGAGTGTATCGAACTTGCCTGTTGGTGAAACCCGAATGTTCTCCTGATCAGGAAACAGACTCGAGTACCTTGAACCTATGCTACCAAAAGCGGAAATGGTTGGATACATTGAAGCCTTAGCTGATTGAATATTTTTGAGAGCAGCCTGGTACCGGAAGTCATTCACACGTTGTTGTGGTAAGTTTTTGAGAGCTTGTGCATATACAAGCTGTGGCTGTAGATCTGCTAAACTCTCGAGGGGAATCGTAGCAACGTCCGGCTTAGCTACATCAAACTGCCTTGCCATGTCAAGATTAAGTAAAGCCTTTAATTGAATCACATTGGAGAGAAAGGTGGAACGTGCAGTGATATAATTGGCACTATCCCGGGCAACCTGTGCCTCCAACTCGGATGCATTGAGCTCGGGAAGTGCGCCTGCATCCACCTGCTTCCGAACAATTGCAAGCTGAGATTTTGATTGATTGATTTGTACAGCACTCACTTCGGTTTGCTCGTGTGCTAAAAGCACCTGCAAATAAGCAATTGCAACATTTAGTGCCACATCGTTTTTTGCCTTGTCAATAGCAGCATCAGCGGCAAGCTTGTCTAGCCTTCCCGCTTCTACTGCATAACGCTGCGAAAACCAGTTGAAAAGGTTCACATTCGATTGAAGAGAAAACCCTGAAAAGAAGATACGCTGATTTTCGAAAGTGTTGGTGGCCGGGTTCACGGAACGTCCAAAGTTGTAACCAGCATTTGAAGATATGCCTGCATTAGGATACCGCCCTGCTTCTGTAAGCTTTGACTGCAAAGCAGTTATTCGGGCCTGTATATCTGCCTGCCTTACAGAAATGTTGTTTTGAAGCGCATAAGTAACACAACGCTGAAGGTCCCATTGCTCTTGTGCAGCAGTTGATTGAGCTAAAAAAAACAGGATCAACAAGCAGCTAAATGATCGCAGCTTCATAGGCAGTAAATATAATAGAAAAGATTTCCTCAACCTGTTAAATGCAGTTAAACTGGTCAATCGAGAAGCTCCAGATTTGCGAGCTACAGGTTTGAAAAAACATTTTGCTCCTGTTTTTTGTTGGCTACATTTGCTCACACAAATGGTTGGCGCATATGCGCCATTAAAAGGGAAGTCCGGTGCAAAGCCGGCGCTATCCCCGTAGCTGTAATCCCGCTCCGAAAGGGCACTTTTGATCGCTGCAACCACTGTCTCGCTATAAGCGGATGGGAAGGAAGTTCAAAAGGCGGGAGAGCCAGAAGACCTGCCAATTGTGATTAAAAAACATTAATGCTTTCGGGTGAAAGGCATGGAATGTAAGCTGCCGTTTGGCAATTTATATTTCTACTCTTTTATTGTTCGAAAGCAGTCACAAAAAACTTTTCTCATGAGAAAAAAAATCACACTCGTGGCTGCTGTCCTTTTTATGCTGACATTACATGCGCAGGAGGATACCGCCACTAAATCACTGAACGAAGTGACCGTAACTGCAAACCGGTTTCCGCAAAAGCAACTCCAAACAGGCAAAGTGGTAACAATCATTTCACAGGAAGTGCTATCAAGAAGCGTAGGAAAAACTTTACCAGACCTCCTGAACCAGCAGGCGGGGATCACTATCGTGGGATCGCAAAACAACCTAGGGAGCAATCAGGATGTATACGTTCGGGGAGCGGGTACTGGAAGAACTTTGATATTGGTCGACGGAGTGCCGGCATATGATCCGTCCACGATTTCAGCCGCATTTGATATCAACCATTTTCCGATAGATAATATTGAGCGAATCGAAATCGTGAGGGGGGCACTTTCTACCCTATATGGTTCTGATGCTGTTGCGGGGGTGATCAATATCATTACAAAAAAAGAAGGCAAGAAGCCCGCATCAGTATACGGTACCATGGCTGGGGGAACCTTCGGCACTTACAAAGCAGCAGCGGGGATAAATGGTTTGCTCAACAAAAGTTCCTATAATGTACAATACACTCGCTTGCAATCGAACGGGTTTTCCGCGGCGCATGATTCAACCGGCAGAAACAATTTCGATAAAGATGAATTTGTGCAGAACAACTTCGCAGCAAGCTTCCGAACAAACATTTCGAACGAATTGCAGTTCCGGATCAACGCTGCAGCAGGTATGTACTCTACTGGCCTGGATGCAGCAGCCTTCAGGGATGAAAGTGATTATACATTCTCTTCAAACAACTTACAAGCTGGTGCAGGTTTGGAATACAGGTACAACAGGGGAACCATTCACTTCAATTACAATGTGAACAATACAAAGAGGAATTATCTCAATGATTCCTTGCAAGTGGCAGATTTGGCAAAATTTACCAGGCAGGAATATATGGGTCGGTCACAAGTGGCAGAGGTATACACTACTTGGCGTATGCACAAGCTTCTTCATTTCCTGATTGGTGCAGACCATAGAATACAAAACACCGACCAGGAGTTTTTCTCTATAAGTTCGTTTGGCCCTTACCAAAGTAAGAGAGGTTCGGATTCCTCGAAAATGAATCAGCAAAGCGTATTCGCTTCCGCCTTTATAAACAATGCAAAGGGATTCAATATAGAAGTGGGAGGCCGGTACAATCATCACTCTGAATACGGCAGCAATGCTACTTATACCATCAATCCATCTTATTTAATAAACAATAGGTGGAAACTGTTTGCAAATATGGCCACAGCTTTCAAAGCTCCTTCTTTATACCAGCTTTTTGTTGTCAACAATGGCAAGAAGCCACTGGAGCCAGAAACATCAAGAACTATGGACGGCGGTATTGAGTACAATAATCCAGATAAGAAGCTAAAAGGAAGGGCTGTTTACTTTACCTCAGAAGTGGAGAAAGGAATAGATTATAGCTTCGTCACTTTCGACTATTTCAATAACAATCTTCAGAATGATCGCGGTGTTGAAATAGAAGCTGAAATGAAACTGAAAATGTTTTCACTAGTTGCGAACTACACGTATGTTACCGGAAAAGTGACCACAAAACGTTACAAGTATGATCCCGCAAACTGGAGCTACACAGAAACAGGCGATACCACGTATAACAATCTCTTTCGCAGGCCCAAAAATTCTGTAAACCTTACCCTTGCATTTACACCATCAGACAGGCTTCACTTGAGTACGCATGCACGGTTCGCAGGCAAACGCTTTGAGCAAGTGTTTATGAATCGCCCACTCGAACTTGGAGCATATCAAACTATTGATGTTTACGTTGAATACAAGGTTATGAAATGGCTTAGAGCTTTTGTTGATTTGAAGAATATTACTAATGAGCAGTTTTTTGATGTTCTTGGTTACAATTCCAGGCGCTTCAATTTTCTGGCAGGCGTTAATGTAAGTTTTTAACTCTTATTAAATAAGCATGGCTCTTGCTTCTTACATCAACTGGAGCGGCGGAAAGGACAGCGG
>DASQNW010000290.1:0-5324 GCA_035644775.1 Chitinophagaceae bacterium
TTTAAGCCGAGAGGTGTTGCCAAACCCCGGGGTCCCGGCAAACCTTCTACTGTCAGCTGCGTGTAATTACCCGAAAGTCCAAGGAGCTGAATTTGCTTTGAACCTGTTGCAGCGTCGCTGTAAGCAACGTCCACGGAGGGATTGGTTTCAAAGCTTTCGCTGAGATTGCAACATGCAGCCTTTAATAATTCTTTCTTCGTCATGACAGCGGTTCTGAAAGGACTATAGCTATCAACGTAGGAGGTTCTGCTCCGGCTGGTTACAATGACCTGTGAAAGCTCTCCATTTGTGCTTAAAACAATTTCCACATCATGCATGTCGGCAATTGCTATTGTATCGGCTTTGAAACCTGCATAGCTAATTGCTAATCGGTCTGAACTGTCGTGCCTAAACAACGAAAATTCCCCAGCAGAATCGGAGATGGTTCCTTCGTTCGTGCCTGCCCAGAATATGCTTGCTCCTGCAAGCGGCAATTTCGATCCGTCATTGTTTTGAAAAACTGCTCCGCGAACCAGATCGTCATCTTTTTCGAGGGCTTCTTCATCATCGTGATGCAGGTTGTTGGGGTCCCGATATAGACAACAGTCGGGCAAAGCATTGTAGACATTGTCGGCAGCTTTAGCTTTTTCCGTATCATGACCTATACCTGAAATAATTTCATGAACTTGTTGGATGGATATTTTCGATGGCGAATATTTCAGGTCAAGTATTTTAGTCTTAGGGCTCCATGAAGCAGATGTAATTCCCTTTACTTTCAACGCCTTTTGAATTCGCTGCTTACATTCTCCACAGGTGCCGTTTACTATAAAAGATGTGGCAGAATCCGACAACCGGTTCTGGGCAGAGATACCGTAGCTGGTGACTAAAAGAACAATAAGAGCAAAATATTTGGGAAGCATAAAAGATCCTTTGATGATACTGAATACCAGGGAGAACAGCAGTTGGCAAACAGTGAATCAGATCCTGTAGTTGCAATAAAGTTGGAAAAGTCCGGAAGGATTAAAACGAGGAGCGGAGATGCAAAGGGGTGGTGAAGCAGACTGGATTGATACAGGCAACTTAAAACTCGGAAAAACTGAATTAGCTATTTCCGGAAAAGCAATATAGCTATAGCCTTTAAAAGCCTCTGGCTCATCTTGAACTTGGAAAGAAATCTGTTTGTCCTCACAACATTTCTTGTCGTCGCATTCCTTGCCATCCGCATTACAACAGTTGTGTTCGGCTTGTGAAAGCCTGATAGATTTTAGCTTGCCGCAGCAGTAGTGCACATGCAGTGTCATGCCCATGGAAGTGCTTCCATAAACTAGTAACAGCAATATCAAAATCAGGCGCTTCATGCGTGTGCAAAGCTAACCACTTAAATGGATTGTTTAAAGATGCAAGGAGCAAAGCTATTGTTAATCACTATGGAGTTTGCAGATAACAAAAGCTACAAGTTGCTGAATACGCCAGCTGCTCCTTTAAGCTTTATCGATGAAAAGCGGTTTTTTGCCTGCAGTTCAATTAGTTTCTGTTGCGACTCTATGGTCCTCAATTCTCTGGCATTAATAAGAAAAAGAGAGCTTTCACCATTTTGGAACCGGATTTCTTCTCCTCTTTGAAGCGCGACGTAATTTTCAACAAGATTAGCTTGCAAATTGAGCTGAACACCGGTCTGACGCCATTCGGTGTAGTATTGCCGCACCTTGGTTTGCACCTGCACCTGCTTGTTTGCCTGCACGAGCCGGGTTTGTTCAATTTTCAACCTCGCTGCCTGTAATCCTCCCCTTCCCTCCGAAAGGCGCAGCGGCACATACATGCTTATACCAAAACGGTAGTTGTTTTGAAACCACGCGCCGTTGATGGTCTTCGATAAGTCTCTACCTGTTTGATTATATTTTAAGTTTACCTGTGGAAGCAGCGATTGAAACTTCAGTCGTCTTTCCACCTCTAGTCCGCGAAGTTTGTAATCGTATTCTATCAGCTCCGGGTGTATGTTGCTTGCCAGCAGCATAGAATCCAACAGTAACTCTTCACGAACAAATCCTTGCGGAAGTACATCAGGCGGCAGCTCATATGCAGCATCATCAGCCGTCCATAAGAAAGTGGACAATTCCAATCTGCTGGTGAAAGCTTCCATCAAAAACTCAGTTTCTCTTTGTTGAAATACCTGCACCTGAGTGAAAGCTTCTAATGTGTCAATAGCTGGCCTGTCGCCCAGCCGGTAGGCTGTTTGCACCATCTTATAGCGGCGAATTGCGTTCTCCAAAGATGATTGAATCAGCGCCAACTTGTAGTGTTGCTCCCACCACTGCCAATAAGTGGCAAGTGCATCCTCCATCAGATCATTTATTATTGCCCGCCGCCGCACATCGGACTGCTCGCTCCAGATTCTAGCCTGCTGCACGGCAGCCCTCCGCCTGTCAATGACCATGTTTTTTACGACAGGAACTGAAACGCCGACATAGTTAATGGAGCCCTTCGTTTCTTCGTTGTTAATACGGCTTCCTTCCATGGTTTCCTTTCCAGCATGAAAATCAATTCCATACCACGTAGGTATTTTGATTTCAACCCATCTTTGATCATAATAGGTGATGCCGTCAAATTCTTTTCTTCCGTTATCAAGAGCGAGCACAGGATCGAAAACACCCCTGCTCTCGAGTAATTCCGCTCTGGCAATACGTACCTCAAGTGATGCCTGTTTCGCTACAGGATGAAACTTCTTAACTACCCCTATAAAATCATCTTCGGTAAATACTTTTTGCGCAGTAAGCTTTTGAGAAATCAGCACCAGCATCAACCAAATCAACATCTTCATTTTTTCTTCTCCTCCTTCTTTGGTTTATAAAAATCAGGCGGGAAAGAATTGATGTTTCGCCAGAGCTCATACCAAACCGGAACATTCTTAAGCAGGGCTATACCATTGGCACCAGTACCCATCCTCAACTCTTTAGGCCATTTTCTATACGACGCATCTTCCCTTATCAATATTTTGAATTTGCCATTCTCACTCACATCGCTCTCCATCGCTGATACAAGGCCCTGGTAAGTGCCGTAGGAAGCTTCGGGCCAGCCGCTGAATACTATTGCAGGAAACCCATCGAAAAGGAACCGGACTTTCTGACCTTCAGAAATCAATGGAAGATCGACAGGTCTTACATATAGCTCCACAGCATATTCAATTTCGTTAGGAACAATATGAACAAGCAGTTCTCCGTCTTTGATTATCTCTCCAATGCCGGACCTTTTTGCGTTGACGATTTGGCCGCTTTGCGGCGCAATCACGTAATACATGCCGTTTCTGATGGAGTAACTGGCGAATTGATTTTGCAGCTTTGCTATGTCACCTTGCCCCGAAGCTACTGAGGACAACGAACCGAAACGGTCGCCTTCTGCTTTGGAAACTTTCTCTGCATACTCCTGTTGCACGGCACTAAATTCTATTTGTATGATACCGAGCTCCTGCTTGCTGGCGAGGAATCTATTTTCAGCACTTATTCTTTTAGCCAAAGCAGTTTGATAGCCCTGATTTCTTTGCTCAAGTTGAGTAAGCGACACAAGGCCGCTATCGTGAAGTGCTTTTTGACGATTGAATTGAAGTGTAGCAATCTTCCAGTCGTTGTTGGCAGCAACCATATCCATGCTGTCGGACTGTAGCTTAACTTCAGCTTGCCTGTACTTGTTCTTCAACTGGCTGATCTTTGCCTCCAATGATTTCTTAAGCGCTCCAATCTGGCTTTCTGTAGCGGAGATCTTCCCCTCATAATACACAATGGTAGACTGTTTCGCTTCAATCTGCTCTGCAGTGCGTTTTAGAAGCTGCGGATCGAGGTAGTCTTCTTTTATTTCTGTGAGGCGAATAATCGTATCGCCCTGCTTTACATAATCACCCTCTTTTACATACCAGCTTGCAATCCGTCCAGGAATAATGCTATGAATCTGCTGTGGACGATGTTCTTGCTTCAAAGCTCTAACAGATCCTTTTGCCCTGATGTTTTGTGTCCATGGAAGAAAAAGAATGATGAACATGGCGCCGATGAGTACGAAAAACCATCGGCTGATCGCGTTCTTTTTTCCGTACCTGTATATATGTGAATAGGACGTGTAAGTCATTGTTTTCAATTGATGGTTAGCGGGCCAATGTTATTACATGATTGCAGCTTGATGCAAAGGCTGCGTCATTAGTAGCAATGATTATAGTAGTACCCTTCAGCTCGAGTATCAATTGCTGAATGTTCTTTCGGTATTCCTCTTCTATGCTTTGCCAGGGCTCTTCCAGTATTAAAAGCCGTGGCTTGTGTGCCAGGGCCCGAATCAGCAAAATTTTGTTGATCACATTGCGTGGCAATTTCCTTCCTGTAGGGTCCAGCTCGGTATCAAAGCCGAATGGCAGTGTAGAAAAATATGCCTGCAACCCGGTCCTTTTCATCAGATCGCTAACATAGTTCTTGTCCACATCAACGCTGCCCATCGCAATATTATCCCACAAGCTGCCGTCAAAAATATTTTCCTGAGGAAACAAGATACCCGTTTTACTTCTTAATGATTGCAGGTCGTAATTACCGATAGGAATATTGTTGATCAACAACAAGCCCTGATAGTCTTTATATACGCCCAGCAACAACTTGAGCAAAGTGGTTTTACCGGCACCGTCAGCACCCATCACGCAGGCTGTTTCTCCTGGTGCAAGGCTGAAGCTCACATCCTTAATCACAAACCTGTCACCTTCGTAAGCATAACTCAAATCCTTTGCTTCTATGGAAATTCCACCACTGTCCTCCAGCGCATAATTGCCAGAGAGCTCAAGGGGCTTATCGGTAAGCTGGCTGATCTTCTCGACAGCAGTCAACACATCATAAACGCTGTCAAGATTCACAATGATTTTTTCAACAGCAGCAATGATAGCAATGATTATGATTTCAGTAGCTACAAACTGGCCGATATTAATCTGCTGGTTCAATAATAATGCAACACCTACGCTGAGCATCGCTGCAGTGATGGTAACCTTGAAAAATACTAATGTCTTGTATTGAAGTAACAGCACCTTGAAGTGAGTGGTTCTTGCAGTTAAATAGTAAGTAGTTTTCTGATCGGCCTTTTGCAAATGCAAACCTGTTACTGATGAAAACTTAAATGTTTTAAACAGCCGCGCCATTTCTTCAAACCAGCCGGCAACTTTGTACTTGTAGCTGCTCTTCGCCAGGCTGCTTTCGAGACCCCTGCTGCCGGTGGTATACAATATCAGCCATAGAAGCAACAGCAATAGAATGCCAAAGAGGATAAACATTGGATGATAAAAAGACAATAGTATGAGACCGAAAATAATCTGGATGAATGCAGTTGGA
>DASQNW010000291.1:0-4876 GCA_035644775.1 Chitinophagaceae bacterium
AAGGAAAGCCAAACAGCTCAAGGGCTAAGGGTGAAGGCTTTGCACTTTCTATATCTGGAAAATCAATGCTCTTGCCTGGATAAAGAAGCTTGTTAGCAACAAACTTCATGGTCTCCGGGTTTGGAGTCATCTCAGTATAAATACTAATTATAGGATTGCCGGTTTTAATCATGTTCTGGAATTGAGAAACAAAATTACCAAATATTATTCCATAACACGTTTTAAGGCGTCGAAAGAAACCTTAAGATTGCGCTTAGAAGTTGTACTTAACCGTTACCGTAGTGTAAAACATGTTTTCACCTGTCTCAGAAAGGTCCGGGCGGCCAGCTACTTTCAGAAGATTTTTCGGCATAACGTAGGCTGGGGTAGCTATTATCTGAAACTTTTCTTTTGTATAAATCACCGGCATTGAAGCCTCAACCGAAAGCAGGTTGAAATTCTGGTAAGTTTCGGTCACACGTTGTTCCCTAGGCAGCAGCCCGCCTGTTCTTTTTGTATAAGTATTGGAAAAATTTTGGGTTCCCGCATTTATTGTAAGTGAGGGGTCCAGCACCAGCACACTATTGTCCTTGTTCTCTTTGCGGAAGATGTGGTCTATGCCAGCAGTAGCACCATAATCAATCCTGTCACTTAATTTCACGTCGCCACCAGCAGTTAGGTTTATGACACTGTTCAGGAAAGTAAAACTTGCACCGCTTTGCATCTTCAAAGCAGACTGAACCAGGTCACTCGCTTCTTTATAGAAAGGTTTCAATAAGTACAGATGGCTGATCCATTTATCACTCACACTCAGATAGCCCATTGTTGCCACTGACCCGGCGTAGTTCATCGACTGCAGTTTGTTGTACACGAAAATGGGCGCTGCATTCACATAGAAATTGTTGGTGAACCAGATTTCCGCCATTGGAAACACTCCACTGCTCTTTAGGCTATCGGTTCTGCCGAAGTAGTTTAATCCGCTGTTGTAGCTAACGCTAAGCCTGAACTTCGAGAATGAGACAGTGCTGTCTGTCTGCTGCGACTGGCAGATGGTTGAGCAGCAAAGGAGAATGAATAATGAAAATAGACGAAGCTTCTTCATATCACGGGTTTAAAAAAATATCCCATTCAGATGAATGGGATATACGAAGAGTCGGATGGTTATTTTTTCTTTGAAGCTTTTACTCTTGTTTCAGAGCTTGTCTCACCTTCAATAGAGGTGCTATTCTTATCAGCTTTTATTTCTTTACGAGTGCTTGTCTTTGATTTGGCACCAAAGATTGCGGAGTTTTCGTTTGCATGCTCCTTCGCGTTTTCAGATGCATGAGCAGACGCCTGAGATTTTGAACGTGCTTCTGCTTTCACTTCTCCCTCTGTTTCTGTTGTTACCTTCTTTGACTTTTTTACTGCAGCATCAGCGTTCTTCTCGGCTTTGTTTTTTGTCTTTTTAGTGGTATTTACGGCAGCTTCTTTTTCTGAATCGACCTCTCCTTTTATTCTGCCTGTTTTCTTTTCGGCTTTGATGCTGTTAGCGCCTTCAGTACTCATGTTAGCATCTGTTTCTGTTCCGTTCGTTTTTACCCCAAACACGGCAGAATTTTCATTTGCATGCGTCTTCGCATTGTCAGAGGCGTGAACAGAAGCTTGTGATTTACTGCGTGCATTTACATTAGTGTTAGTAGTTGCATCGGTGGTAACCTTCCTGCTGTTTTCAACCGAGGTACGGGCTGTAGTTGCAGTTGCGTTTTTCACTTCAGCAGCTTTTGCAGCAGTACCATGTACAGCAGCATTTGCAGATGCACGACTAGTTGCGTTTACTGAAGCTTTAGTAGCGGCTCTTGCAGCTCCATTTGCTGCCGCAGCGTTTACGGATTGAGTAGCTCTGGTGGTATTAGCAACACCTACATTTACTTGCGAGAAACCGCTGATGGCGGCAAACGAGCTAAATAGTACTAAAAGAGATTTGTTAATCGTTTTCATACGGGAAAAATTTTGTTTTCGTATTGTAGAGAATAGATGGGAATGGAGAAAAAAAGTTTAAAAGCGGCATTAACCTTTTTTTACGACACGGACGATTCATCCGTGCAACCTGCTGGATAAGAGTCGATTACCACTGGATAGCAAAGAGGGAAGTATTTCCTGCGTTATAGTGTTGATAAGGAAAAAGAACTTAAGCTGAAGCTACAACCATCAACTTTGCATAATTCAACATTATTTTCTTCTCGCCATTGAATTCAAACTTTATGGTCGCTACAGGATTATGCTGTGATCCTTCAAGCTTTACCAGTTCACCAAACCCAAACTTTTGATGCTCCACCCGACAACCGATTTTTAAATCTGTGACGGCGCTGGCAATGAAATTTGAAGAGGGAACGTGCGCAACATCTTTCGGCTTGTTGTTTAAAATAGTAGATATAAAGGTTTTTTCTTTCGGCTCCTCTTCTCTTTTGAAACTTCCACGCATACGATCGTAAGCGTTTCCAAAGCCCGCACCAAAGGAGCTTTGATTTTTAATGCCGCCACCGGCAAATGTCCGATCCATAAATTCAGAAGAGATTTCCTCGATAAACCTGCTAGGTTCGTTTTGTGCAAGTGAACCAAACTTGTAACGGGTGTTGGCATATGTAAGGTATAACCTGCCTTTTGCACGTGTGATCGCTACGTAAAACAGACGTCGTTCTTCCTCTAGTTCTTCTCTTGTATTAATACTCATGCCGCTTGGAAAAAGGCCTTCTTCCAGTCCACCCACGAACACCACGGGAAACTCGAGACCCTTTGCTGCATGAATTGTCATCAGTTTTACCGTGTCTGCATTTGGATCTTTTTGATCTGCGTCTGTCAATAATGTAATCTGCTGAAGGTAAGCAGCTAAGCCTTTATCACCCACCTCTCCACTTTCCTCGTTGCTGGGCGTTTCAGTAAATTCTTTTATTGAGTTCAATAATTCCTGAACGTTTTCGTAACGCTGTACCCCTTCTGTGCTTTTATCATTGAAAAGTTCACGTACAAAATTGGTTTGCTTCCCAATGTGAAAAGCGATGTCATAGGCGTTCTTTGTAGGCATCATGCTTTGCACACTCTTAATCATCTGCACAAATTCCTCGATCGCCTGTAATGTCCCAGATCTGAAGCCATACCTGCCGGCATTTTCCAGCACTTCCCACATGGAGATATCATTGTTATTGGCTTCCAGTATTGCTTTATCAATAGATGTTTTACCAATTCCCCGAACAGGATAATTAATGATTCTTTTCAGCGCCTCCTCATCTTTAGGATTAACGATTAGCCGCAAATACGCGATGTAATCCTTGATCTCTTTTCTTTGATAGAAAGATATGCCGCCATAAATGGTGTACGGTATATTCATTCTACGAAGGCTCTCTTCAAAAGAACGGCTTTGCGCATTGGTGCGATAGAGGATGGCGAACTCTTTGTTTTTATAATGATTCCTGAGCTTTTGCTCCTGTATCGAGTCCGCAACAAATTTTCCTTCCTCATTATCCGTCATTGTCCGGATCAAACGGATCTTTTCACCTGATGTGTTTTCCGTCCAGAGGGCTTTTGGTATCTGTCCTTTATTATTCTTTATTACTTCATTGGCTACACTCAAAATATTCTGGGTGCTTCTGTAATTCTGTTCCAGCTTTATCACCTTCACTTCGTCATAGTCTTTCTGAAACTGCAGTATGTTTTGAATGGTAGCGCCACGAAACGAATAAATGCTTTGAGCATCGTCGCCGACTACACACACGTTTTCATGAACAGCACCGAGCAATTTGATGATTTCATATTGTGCCGGATTGGTATCCTGATATTCATCGATCATTATGTACTTGAACTTATGCTGGTACTTGTGCAAAGCTTCCGGGAAAAGTTTTAGGAGTTCATACATTTTAAAAAGGAGATCGTCAAAGTCCATCGCACCATTCTTAAAGCATCGCTTTGCATATCCTTCGTAAATGTGACCAATCATCGGCCGGTTGGCTCTAAGGTCCTCCTGCTGAATCTGGTAATCGTTCTTATAATCTGTTGCATTTACCAGTGCGTTTTTTGCTGCTGATATCCGGTTGTACACCGCATTTGGTTTGTAGTGCTGCGCATCCAGATTTAGCTCCTGCACTACAGTTTTGATCACGCTTTTTGCATCATCGGTGTCGTATATGGTAAATGAGTTGGGATAACCGAGGCGGTGCGCTTCTCCACGCAAGATGCGTGCAAACACACTATGAAAGGTGCCAATATAAAGATTGCGGGCTTCCCTGTTTCCAAGCATGTGCTCTACCCGCTCCTTCATTTCGGCTGCAGCCTTGTTTGTAAACGTAAGCGCCAGAATATTGAAAGCATCTACCCCCTGAGCCATCAGGTGTGCTATTCGGGTAGTAAGCACCTTTGTTTTACCGCTTCCGGCACCTGCAACAATCATCAATGGTCCGGAGGTGGTGAGTACCGCTTCCTTTTGCGGTTCATTCAACCCCTTCAAGTAGTCCTGCATGGTCGCAATTTACATTAACCGCCTATGAGTGGTACTCGTGTGAGTAAGTAATTTTTCATCAACGTAACGCGGGATAAAGCAGGAGCTAACGAATGCTTTTTTCCTTTAAGAAAAGCCAAGCTCGGGGTAGTGTACCAAACTAACTTGAGGTTGGCTGCAAACTTGAGTGGTGAGTTGCCAGGACTGGAAATTAATGTCAACGAAGGAGCTCTGTATATTAAGCGAATACAGCCTTGCCTTCATACATCTCTTCCCTAAGTTTTTTCACACGATCGTCGGAAAGGTATTCGTCAAACGTCATGAGGCGGTCGATAATTCCGTTGGGAGTAAGCTCGATGATGCGATTTGCTACCGTTTGTATGAAAGTATGGTCATGGGAAGTAAGCAGCACAATACCTGGAAACG
>DASQNW010000292.1:0-8870 GCA_035644775.1 Chitinophagaceae bacterium
TTTGAGGAGACTAACTTCAGCCTACGAAGTATTACCAGTTCTGTCGGCGCGATGTTCACCGAGAAGATCAAGGAAAAACAATTGTCTTATAGAGGCGAAATAGCTTCTGATGTGCCTGATATCCTGTCAGGAGATGCCATACGGCTAACGCAAATTCTTGTGAACCTCCTTGGAAATGCAAACAAGTTCACTGAAGCAGGAGAGATCAGCCTCAGCGTAAAGCTGGTGCACGCTTCTAACAAGGAAGCAACCATAGAAATAAAGGTTGCAGACACGGGCATTGGTATTGCCAAAGAAAAGCAGGCAAAAATCTTTGAACGTTTTCAGCAGGCTGAAACGGAAACTACCAGAAGATTTGGCGGCACAGGGCTCGGCCTATCCATTGTGAAACAACTGGTAGAGCTGCAGAAAGGCACAATAGATATTAAAAGTGAAACAGGTAGGGGATCCGAGTTTACCGTGCGCCTGCCGTATAAATTGCCTGATGAGGAGAAGTTGTTATCAGCCGCACTTGCCACCGAAACACAGGTTGCCTCCATCAGCGACATACATGTTTTGATTGCAGAAGACAATGCAATGAATCAGCAGTTGATCAAGCACCTGATGAAAAACTGGAATATCCGCTTTACCTTAGTAAACAATGGTGCGGAGGCTGTAGAAGCTCTAAATGAACAGGAGTTTTCCGTGGTGCTGATGGATATACAAATGCCCGAAATGGATGGATACACTGCAACTGAAGTAATAAGAAAAGAACTTGGCTCGGACATTCCTATTATTGCAATGACAGCACACGCCATGATTGGTGAGAAAGAACGGTGTATACAGCTTGGAATGAATGACTACATATCGAAACCGCTGAAGGAAACTGTGTTGTACAACATTATTGCACAATATTCCTACTACGGCGCAAACAAAACATAGCTGATGAAGTACGTTAATCTGGAATACCTCCATGAGCTTTCAGGCAATGATAAAGATTTCGAAAAAATTATGATGGAGCAGTTTGTGCAACAAGCACCGCAAGAGCTGAGCGCCTTACACACTGCAGTGGAGCAAAATGACCTGGGAGGTGCAAAAAAGATCGCCCATAGTTTAAAGTCAACCGTGAGCTACATGGGTCTGGCGCCAGAGTTATACCCGTCATTAGAAGGGATTGAAAAAGCTGCGCTGGCAGCGGATGCATCAACAATTTCAGAGAAGTTTAATCACGTAAGATTAGTAACAGAAGAGGCTGTTAAAGAAATAGTAATCTTGCTGAAAGAGCTTTGAACGGCATCAATTTCGATACTTAAAAACTGAATAGTAAAATATACCATCTCTGTCAAGGTTCAGCGATAAAACGAAGCCGTTCACCGAAACTTTAAGCTATAGTTTGTAGATCAGATTTATTTTTACCTACTATCAAGAGCTTAAAATAAGAAATTCTACATAGATAACGACTTGGTTTCGTATGGTTAAGGGTGAAGCCCTGCTATTCTTGGCGGGGCACTTTTTTTTCCAAAACTAATTACTTTCAACTCGCTTCTTTGCTCTGCTAACAGGCGGAAGCAATGTCCTAATCAACGCCTTCTGTTTCCACAGAGGGCTTTTTAATTAAGGTTCGTCAAACGGTATTGCTGAACACGAGCATACAAGGCCAAGAATAATTATAGTAAATCCTCTTTGCCCAACAGGTCTGGCCTACGACTTTTCGTTCTTTTGATTGCTTCATCAAATCGCCATTCTTCAATCTTTTTAAGATCGCCGCTCAATAATACTTCAGGCACCTCCCACCCGTTGAAGTTTGCAGGTCGGGTATAAACAGGCGGGGCTAAAAGTTGGTCCTGGAACGAGTCAAAAAGTGCTGATGTTTCGTCGTTTAAAACGCCGGGTAACAGTCTTCCAATGGCATCAATCAACACTGCTGCAGCTAACTCTCCACCGCTCAACACGTAGTCACCAATAGAGATTTCCCGGGTGACATAATGCTGCCGGATTCGATCATCAACACCTTTGTAGTGCCCGCATATCACTAACAGGTTTTCCTTTAGCGAAAGTTGATTTGCCATGGACTGGTTGAATGTTTCACCATCTGGAGTCAGGTAAATCACTTCATTGTAAGTTCTCTCTTTTTTCAAACACTCAATTGCCTTTGAAAGCGGTTCGCACATCATTACCATTCCTGCTCCACCTCCATACTGGTAGTCGTCTACCTGGCCGTATTCATTTACAGCCCATTGGCGAAGGTTGTGTACAGCAACCCCCAATAAATCTTTTTCCTGGGCTCGCTTCATGATGGAATGAGAAAGGGGACTGTGCAATAGTTCCGGCAAAACAGTGATGACGTCTATATGCATTGTGCAAAGATAAAGCAGCGCTTGCTCCTTATGGAAGTGCAGGTATCTGTTTATGATCCTAACTAACCTTCATCTTTGGGATTCGGAACCTCAAAAAAATCATCAAGTTCTCTTCTTTGCTTTTTAGTAGGCCTGCCAATTTTGCTCGGCCGCTTTCCTGTGTGAAAGGATGCTGCGTGAAATTGCTGCCGCTCTGTTTCCTCTTGCGGAGTGATATCAAGGTAGTAGTTTATTGCTTCAGAGAAAGCCACCCTGTTGTGGAGTAAACCAGTCACTTTCACCCTCCATCGTTTTGCCTCTGTCTTAACTTCGTATTCATCTCCGATGACCACATTTTTAGATGCTTTAGCCTGCACTCCGTTGTGCCGTACCTTACCTGTATCGCAGGCAGTGGCTGCAATGGTCCTGGTTTTAAACAGACGGATAGCCCACAGGTATTTGTCAAGCCGCAGCTTTTCTTTTTCACTCATGGTTCACTCACTATTATTCAGCGAAATTATTCAGCGAAGTACTTGTGGAAATAAGGGATGGTTTCAATGCCCTTGTAATAGTTTTGGATGTTGAACTTTTCGTTAGGAGAGTGAAGATTATCACTGTCTAATCCAAAGCCCATAAATACAATCTTAATCCCCAATTCTTTTTCCAGAATGGAACATATTGGAATGCTGCCGCCACCGCGTACTGGTATCGGTTCTTTGCCAAACGTTTGCTGGATGGCTTTTGCTGCAGCTTTGTAAGCTTTGCTATCAATAGGGGTCATGTATGCTTCGCCCCCATGATGCTCGAAGGCATTCACCGATACTGAGGGAGGAGCAATGTTTTTAAAATAGTCAAGCAGCAATGACGTAATCTTTTTTGATGATTGGTTTGGCACGAGACGGGCAGATATTTTGGCCGTTGCTTTTGAAGGCAGCACCGTCTTTGCTCCCTCACCTGTGTAACCGCCCCAAATGCCATTAACTTCTATGGTGGGCCGTATGCCGGTGCGTTCATTCGTGGTGTATCCTGTTTCGCCCCACAATTCCCTCACGCCCAAATCCTGCTTGTACTTGTCTTCTTCGAAGGGTGCTTTAGCCATCAGAGCTCTTTCTTCTTCTGTAGCTTCGACAACGTCATCATAAAAACCTGGTATGGTAATATGGTTGTTTTTGTCATGGCATGAAGCAATCATCTTTGCTAAAACTGTAATCGGGTTTGCCACTGCTCCTCCGTAAACACCGCTGTGCAAATCTCTGTTGGCAGCAGTTACTTCCACTTCTATATACGACAAACCCCGGACACCAATATCAAGTGAAGGATTCTCCATACTGATCATCGCACTATCACTTATAAGTATCACATCAGCTTTCAAGAGCTCCTTATTTGCTGCAACGAAATCGGCAAGGTTTGGTGAACCAATTTCTTCTTCTCCTTCAATTAAGAATTTGATGTTTGTAGAAAGAGAGTTGGTTTTGCTAAGAATCTCCAGCGCTTTTATGTGCATATAGAACTGCCCTTTATCATCGGCGCTTCCGCGGGCATATACCTTTCCATCTTTTATCACAGGATCAAATGGGCCACTATGCCACAGCTCTAATGGGTCGGCGGGTTGCACGTCGTAATGGCCATATACCAACACCGTCGGCAGATCAGGGCTTGTCATAATTTCACCATACACAACAGGGTGTCCTGCAGTCTGCATAATTTCCGCTTTACCAGCACCGGAATCCAACAAGCATTGTTTTACGAGTGCGGCGCAATTATGCATATCTGCCTTGTGTTCACTTTTTGCACTCACTGAAGGAATTCGAAGTAGTTCGAGCATTTCTTGTAGAAAACGATCCTTGTTTTTTTCCTGGTATTCTTTCCATTCCTGTGACATAGACGTTGTGTTATTAGTTGAAGATTCTAAAGGTAGGAGTATATTGCTCGTCAGGTTTTTACCGGCTTTGCTGAAACTTTGATTTCGCTGTTTTGACGCTTGTTTTCAGATTTTTCTATTCCTTCGGTTTGATCTTCTTTTGATTTTGCAAGATTAACAATGATGACGCCCGCGAGAATCACGGAAAGAGCAATGATCTGGATTGTTGTAATAGCTTCGCCTGCAAGCAGCCAGCCAAGAAATACGGCAACGATCGGATTTACATAAGCATATGTGCCCACCAATGACGGTGGTCTTACACTCAACAGCCAGATATAGGACATAAAGCCTACTAATGAACCCATGACAATCAGGTAAGCCAATGCATAGAGGGATGTTGCTGACACCTCGCTAAAAGAAAAACCTGCATGTTCCTGGGTTATCAATGCCACTGCTAACGAAACCGCACCGGCAGCAATCATCTGCACGGCCGCTTTTATAGTGGTTGACCCCTCCACTTTTTTGTATTTGGAATATAGAGAGCCAACGGCCCAACCAATTGTCCCTACTATTAATACAAAAAAAGAAACCATGTTCATCACTTCACCGGTTAATGCCAGTCTACCTTTTCCGGCAAACAATAATAGCACGCCGGCGAAGCCCACAAGCAGTCCTATAATGATCAATTTGTTTGAGAAATAATAGTGCCACTGACGCTTATCCAATACCACAAACCATAGCGGAGTAGTAGCTACAATTATAGCCGCTAACCCGGTTGGAAGATACTGTTCCACCCACGCTACAGCACCATTGCCAACGAAAAGCATCAGCACACCACCAACACCTATTGTTCCAAAAGATTTGAGCGACGGAAGTTTCTCGCCTTGCAACAAACACCATGTCAATAGCAAAAGTCCAGCAATTAAAAAGCGGGAAGCTGCCATAATGAAAATCGGGATGGTTTCTATGGCATATAGTATCCCAATATATGTGGAACCCCAAATGATGTATAAACCGGCAAAAGCTGCAATAACAAGAGCCTTTGATGGCTCGTTTGATCTTCCTTTTTCCATAGTAAATCGTCCTCAGTGCTATTTCCGTGTTTTCGAATGACCCTGTTGTTTATTGATAACAGCTTTTGTAATAACCCCCTGCCCGTACTGATCCTTCAAACGGTCTATCGTCTGGTACAACTGAAATTTCTCCTCAGACTGATCAAATAAATTCATCTGCAGACTGTAAGGAATCAAGTGGCTGAAGCGAACTCCCAGCAGGCGGACTTTACTACCGCGGTTATACAGTTTAGTAAAGAGGCTTTTCACTTTGCTGATCAACACATCGTCCAAAGCCGTATAGTTAATGATCTCCTGCTTTGACACTGTTTCGAAATTTGAATACCGGATTTTGATCGCCACGCAGCCGGTAAGTTTTTCTTCTCTTCGAAGCTCAAAAGCTGTTTTTTCGGTAAGTCTTATATATTCCTTTAGCAAGAAAGAAACATTGTCATTGTCTTCTTCAAATGTGTTTTCATGAGAAATAGATTTTTGTTCGCTATATGGCTCTACAGGATTTCTATCTTTTCCATAAGCTTTTTCCAGCAAGCGCTGTCCCCATTTACCGAATTCCCGCTCCAGCAATTCCGGAGTAGTTTTGGCCAGGTCTCCAATTGTTCTGATCCCCATTTTAAGTAGTTGTGCAGCTGTTTGTTTTCCAACCATGGGGATTTTGTCAACAGCTAAAGGCCATAAAAACTCCGTTTCCCTGCCTGCGGCGATTTCAAGAAAACCGTTGGGCTTTGCTTCATTAGTTGCCATTTTGCTAACCAGCTTACTTGTAGAAAGCCCATAAGATATAGGCAAACCTGTTTCCTTGATTATCATGTCGCGAAGCTCTCTAGTGTATTGGCTTACACCAAAAAACCTGTCCATTCCAGACAGATCTACATAAAATTCATCAATTGATGCTTTTTCAAAGAGGGGAACTGCATCAGCAATGACAGCAGTCACTACTCTCGAGTAGCGGCTGTATTCATGATAGCTGCCTTTCAGAAAAATAGCATCCGGGCACAGCCGTTTTGCTGTTAATGAGGGCATGGCACTTTGAATTCCATACTTTCTAGCCTCGTAGCTGCATGCTGCCACAATACCGCGCTGGCCGTCTCCACCCACAATCAGTGGCTTGCCTCTTAGTTTAGGGTTTTTTAGCAATTCAACAGATACAAAAAAAGCGTCTAAGTCAAAATGCGCTATATGCGGTAGAGCGTTTGGCATGAGCGGCAAAAATACTTATTAGGTAAAGGTGAAGCAGAGAACAGCGGCGTTTTAAGTTTATTTGTTGAAGCCTGCTACCTTGATACTGCTGCTTTTCTTGTTTACGCTTCGTTCGATGCACTTTAGAGAACCCGTAGTTCTGTCGAGTTGTAGAATTGTTTTGCAGGCAATGAGTTTGCTGGAATAAGAGCAATAATTTTGAGAAAAGATCAACATGAAAATACAGCAGGATCGGCTCATTGACAGCTTGAAAAACGATATCGAAATAATGCTGAATTGCATACAATTCTTCAGAACGGAAAAAGACGCACTACTCATTCAACCCATTCCAGGTCAGTGGAGTGTATCGCAAATAATTGAGCATTTAAACACGTACGGACGGTATTATATTCCGGCTATTGATCGTGCTATGGCAAGTAGTTCATTGCAGAGGGAAGCTTGGTTCAATTCTGGAGCTTTGGGCAACTATTTTACAAACATGATGCGGCCAAAAAATGTCTTTGAGGTAAAAAATAAAATGAAGACGCAAAAAAGTCATGCACCGGACAATAACCTGCAACCGGATAAGGTGCTGAACGAGTTTGAAGAACAGCAGCAAAAACTTTTGCAACTGCTTGAAGTGGCCCGGAATAAAAACCTCAACAAAATACGAATACCCATTTCAATTAGTAAACTGGTGCGCCTAAGGCTAGGAGATACCTTTCGTTTTTTGATCGCCCACGAACAACGGCATTTTATACAGGCCCGCAACGCCATCAAGACAATTGGATTATCTACTGATAAATTTCCAGCAGTCCTTCAGGTAGCGCAACAATAACCCTCAATTTCCTTTTGTCAATTTTTATGATCGTGTCTTCGTGAAGCGGAATGAAGGCTTCTTTGCCGTTGATCTCGATCCTGCAAAGTATTTGGTGTGGCTGTTCAATTACTTCAAGTATTTTACCCAAAACTTGTTCACCCTCTATAATATCGTAACCTAAAAGGTTGATTGGTGATGATTTGGCCGAAAATTTTTTGAAATCAGGTTCAGTGAGCCAAATTTCTTTCTGTGCAAGCTTAACGGCCGCTTCGCGACTGTTTATGTCCTGGAGTTTTAGATAAATTTCAGATTCACTCTTTATTCTCGTGCTCTCTATAAAATAAGGAATAAACGATGTTTTCCGTTCTTCAACGAACAGTGCATTCAGGCCCTTCAGTGATGTTTTCTTACCGAGATTATGCACCAGAACCAGTTCGCCCTTTAAACCAAAGGCACTTACCAGCTTTCCTATCTTGAAGTATTCAGTCATAAAAGAGTGTGAGGAAAATTTATAAGATCGTCATCAAGGTTGTCGGTGGTACGTATAAAAAGAAATCCCGTCTCAATTGAAACGGGATTAATTTTTTGAAGTTCCGAACGATTATCCCTCTGAACCTTGGCTCTCAGGCCTGCCACTGCGTTCAGGTCTGCGATAGGGTGGGTTTCTACGGCCTCTTCTTTCTCTTTGAGCAGCTTCCTGGCGTTTCTTAAGATCCGCTTCGTGCTCGCTGTGCCATTTTTGAAACTTCTCCATGGCTGTTGCCTGGTCAAATAAACCCAAAGTAACACCACGTAACAGGTGCTTCAGGTACAACACTCCTTTGTACGATAAAAGCTTGCGAACGGTGTCTGTAGGTTGTGCACCTTTATGCAACCATTCCAATGCTTTTTGTCTATCCAACTGAATGGTAGACGGTGTAGTCAGGGGATTGTAAGTACCTAATTTTTGAATGAATTTACCGTCGCGTGGGCTCCTTGCGTCAGCAACAACAATGAAGTAGAACGGCCGTTTCTTAGAGCCGTGCCTCTGTAATCGGATTTTAACTGGCATCTTAAATAGACATTTAAATGCGTGAAGAAATAAATTTACTGGCAGCAAATGTAAGCCTTGCCTGCTAAATGAGCAATAGTACCGTTTTCCAAAATTGTTAACGTTCCGCTACCGCAGCTGATGTGGCTGCACACCCGGCTTAAATGCTATTAAGAGCGCTTTGCCTGGAGGTCTAATTCTATATTAACTGTTTCAGAGATAAACTTATCTCCAAGGGTTTTGTCGTTTCCGTAGTGCATCTTCCACTGTGTTCTGTCGATGTTGAAATTTGCTTTCGATTTTAGTGTGTTAGCATCAAGATCAATGCGTGCAGGGAAGGTGATGTTTTTTGTTACGTCTTTTATGGTGAGATTACCGCTGACGTTGAAATTTGCACCTTCTACAATGGAGGTGTCCTTGCTGTTAGCTTCATAAGGTTGTACTCCAGTGATCTCGAATTGGGCGGTTCCAAACTTGTCCGCATCAAAGAAGTCGCCGCTAAGCAAGTGCGGGTGAAGTTTGTTTTGAAACATATCGCCCCTTTGCTCCAGGTCCATAGATTTCACGTTAATAGTGAACTGACCACCAGTTAGAC
>DASQNW010000293.1:0-11115 GCA_035644775.1 Chitinophagaceae bacterium
GGCGGGCCGGCTGGTAAGGCATTCTAAGAAAAAAAGCAGCAGTAGGCAGCAAGGTTCCTATGGTAGAGGAATTTGCAAGGCTGCTAATTGCATCCTCGTCCATGTGCTCCAGGTGATCGACAGAAACTGCCCCCACCTGAATGCCCGCCTGCACGCCACCCGACACCGCCAGCTGGTTAGCATGAATCTTTGGCTTCAGTCCTCTTGCTTTCCCTGCATTGCACAGTAATATTGTTTCTTCTGCACTAAAAAATCCTTCATCACAAAACACATCTATGTAGTCTGCCAGCTTTTCTTGTTCTATCATCGGAAGCATTTGATCTATAATGAGCTGAATGTAACTTTCACGGCTCTCCTTAAACTCCGCAGGAATGGTATGCGCTCCAAGAAAACTACTCTTGATCATCAACCTGGTTTGTTCTTTTAATCTCTTGATCACCCTCAGCATCTTCAATTCGCCTTCCACCGTTAAACCGTAGCCGCTCTTAATTTCGATTGCTCCTGTGCCCAAAGCCATCACTTGCTGCAGGCGGCTGTAAGATTGAGCAAACAATTGTTCTTCAGAGGTCTCATTAACGATTCTAGCTGTGTTTGATATGCCCCCGCCTCTTGCAGCGATCTCCGCGTAGCTGAGGCCTTTTATCTTATCAACAAACTCGTTTTCACGGCTACCGGCATATACCAGGTGCGTATGACTATCGCACCAGCCTGGCAGCACGAGCCTTCCCGATGCATCTATACTATTCGGAACATCAGATACCTTGAACATCATGTGGCTCATCAGACCTACGTCAGCAATTTCATCATCTTCCGTAATGATGTAGGCGTTGTGTAAGCAGGGCAGATCGCTTAGCTCCGCTCCTCTCAGCAACGTAACAGAGTCGCGGGTGTTTACAATTGTTTTTATATTGTAAATCAAGGAGGTCATTCGCTAAAATATGCCGTTTCCATCATTTGCGGCGACTGACCTAAGGCATGATATTTTATAGGTTTTGTGCTGGACAACAACAATTTTGACAGGAATATGAATGCAAGCTCCACTGTTATAGACGACAAACTGCATTGGTACAAAGACGCGATCATTTATGAATTACACATCAAGGCCTTTCGCGACAGCAATAAGGATGGTATGGGTGATTTCAAGGGGTTAATTGAGAAGCTCGATTATTTGCAGGAGCTTGGCATTACAGCTATATGGGTGCTCCCCTTCTACCCTTCGCCTTTGAAAGATGATGGATATGATATAGCAGATTACTACAGCATCAATCCACGATATGGTACCCTTGAGCAGTTCAAACAGTTGTTAGATGAAGCGCATAAACGTAAACTTAAGGTAATCACCGAGCTAGTCATTAACCATACCTCAGATCAACATCCATGGTTTCAAAGAGCGAGATCAGCACCAAAGGGTTCTGCTGAACGAAACTTCTATGTATGGACAGATGATCCTAACAAGTATAAAGATGTACGCATTATTTTTCAGGATTTTGAGGCTTCCAACTGGACCTGGGATCCTGTGGCGCAAGAATATTACTGGCACCGGTTTTTTCATCACCAGCCAGATTTAAATTATGACAATCCAGCCGTACAGGAGGAGATCTTCAAGATTATTGATTATTGGTGCGCAATGGGTGTTGACGGTTTTCGCCTTGATGCAGTTCCATATTTGTATGAACGAGAGGGCACTAATGGAGAAAACCTGCCCGAGACACATGAATACCTGAATCGACTGAGAAAATACATCGATGAGCGATATCCAGAAACAGCATTTCTTGCCGAAGCCAATATGTGGCCAGAAGATTCCGCGTCTTACTTTGGCAATGGCGACGAATGCCACATGAACTATCATTTTCCTGTGATGCCTCGCATGTTTATGGCAGTGCAACAGGAAGATCGATATCCGATTACCGACATTTTTGATCAGACGCCGGCCATCCCTGAAACCTGTCAATGGGCGATCTTTTTAAGAAATCATGATGAGCTCACCCTTGAGATGGTTACCGACGAAGAGCGGGACTTCATGTATAAAGTATATGCTAAGGATCCCAAAGCGAGAATCAATTTAGGCATCCGGCATCGCCTGGCTCCGCTGATGGACAATAACAGAAGTCGAATTGAACTGATGAATTCTCTCCTGTTCTCACTACCAGGAACACCCGTTATTTATTATGGCGATGAGATCGGCATGGGAGATAATTTTTACCTCGGCGACCGTGATGGAGTAAGAACACCGATGCAGTGGTCACAAGATCGCAATGCAGGTTTTTCCGAGGCCAACCCACAGCAGCTATATCTGCCTGTGATACTCGATCCCGAATATCACTATGAGGCTGTGAATGTAGAGATGCAGCGAAGAAACACATCGTCACTTTTTTGGTTTATGAAACGCATCATCAACATGCGCAAAAGCTTCAAAGCGTTTAGTCGTGGCGACATGAAGTTTCTTCCGGTTGATAATTCTAAGATCCTTGCATTCACCCGCACCTATCAAGATGAAACCATCCTTGTAGTAGCTAACTTGTCAAAATTTGCACAACCTGCAGAAATCGATCTCAGAAATTTCAACGGGTATACTCCGGTAGAGGCTTTCAGCAGAAACGCTTTCCCGATTATCAAGGAGCACACTCCTTATCTATTCACATTAGGGCCACACTCCTTTCAGTGGTTTATTCTTCAAAACTCATCTACCAAGGTGGAGCAGGTAGCTGATTTACCAGAATTAAAATCTGTAGAATGGCAACAACTTACTACAGGCAACGCAGCTCCTGCAGTGCAGAATGTACTTCTTTCCTTTTTGAAAAAATCCAAATGGTTTAAAGGGAAAGCAAGAAAAATTCAGAACCTTTCCGTTCAGGACATTATTCCTTTGCAATCAGGTGTAAAGGATATATTCATCCTGATCCTTGAAGTGGTTTACGAAAGTAGCTTACCCGAATTGTACCAGCTGGCCGTGTCTGTAGTAACGGATGATCAGGCACAGCGTTTATCAACCAACTGCCCCGAGTCAATCATTGCATTGCTCGAGACAAACGACAAACAGGCGCTGCTTTGCGATGCGTTTTACGATGGCGAGCTGCATAAGTTTTTCATCAACCACCACCAAACTTTGGAAGAACAGGCAGGCACACCAGGACTAACAATAAGATTTAAGCAAGAAGTAGCTGACCAGCTAAAACCCAATGCGGAGATAATTTCAAGAATGCATTCGGGCGATAATGACAACACATCTATCATTTACGACAACCGGTATTTACTTAAAATGTATCGCAAAGTAGAGCGAACAATAAATCCGGATGTTGAGATCAGTAATTGGCTGTCGGAAAATGGCTTTGAAAATGTGCCGCGCTATTTAGGAAGGATCGAATGGAAAGGAGAAAAAGATAGTCTCACCCTGGGAATGATGCAGGCGCTGATCGAAAACCATGGAGATGGTCGCAAATACATGCGTGAGCGATTAAACAATTATATCGAAAGAATTCTGGCACGCAATCGTGAGGACCTTGATCCATTTGAAAGACACGGAAGCCTTACTCATCCCGTTGCATTCGACGAATTGTCACCAGAACTACAGCTTTTGTTAGGTAGTCGTGCAGCCGAACAAGCAAGTTTGATAGGAATAAGAACAGCAGAAATGCACCAGCTTCTTGCCTCCAATACCTCAAAAGAATTTGCACCTGAAGAATATTCCCTTCATTACCAGCGCTCCTTGTTTTCTTCTATGCAATCATTGGTTCGGGAAACTTACGATCGTTTGCACCGAACCTATGGACAACTGCCGTCTGAGGTTCAGATTTCGGCAAGTTCCATCGCTTCGCTCCGTGAAGAGTTATTGAAAAGCCTGAAAAGAATCTATGATAAAAAGCTCGACATCTGGAAAATCCGTATTCACGGCAGCTTCAGACTTGAAAAATTATTGATGACGGGAAAAGATTTGGTGATTCAAAATTTTGGCGGCAATCCGCTGCGGAGTTATAGTGAAAGAAGAATTAAGAGATCTCCTGTTCGGGATGTGGCAGAAATGATCACCTCATTCAATTACACGGCTTACGAAGAGTTTTTTGCATCGAACCATATATCGAAAGAAGAAACTATCAACATGCTCCCCTTTGCAGAACAATGGGGCCATTATATGAGCGGTTTCTTTCTGAAGGCTTATTACGACAAAGTCGGCGATACCCCATTGATACCGAATGATAAAGATGAACTTAAATTAGTTTTAGAGACATTTCTGCTGGAAAAGGCACTCGCACATTTAAACTTTGAACTTGAACACAGACCTGAGTGGGCCCTGGCTCCTATACGAATGCTGCGATCTCTCATGCCGGTGCTGGACCAACAGATGGAAACAGCACGATAATTTCGACGTGGCTACAAACTATGCATAGCGGCATCCTGCGAAACGGGTTGCAAAAATTTTCGTAGTAAGGGCAGCACGTCTGTTTGTGACAACATTGTATACTGCGCTGCACTGCTGCCATTGCCGATCTTTATGGTGTACCCTTTCTCTTTTAAAGCTCTGAACATGTCTTCATCCGTGGTGTCATCGCCGAGGCACACGGTGAATTGCGGATTATAATGGTTAAAAATGCTTAATGCTGTTGCACCCTTGTCCACTCCAATCAATCGCACTTCAATCACCCTGTTGCCATCAATCACCTGCAATGGAGTATTGGTAGTAAGCTGCAACAAGCTGTTGTGCAACTCTCTTGATCGCACAAATCCAAGATCCGGATCGGTGTTCCGGTAGTGCCATGCCAGTGTGTTCTTTTTCTCTTCAATAAAAGATCCGGCGCACCGGGTAACAAATAACTGCAGCAGGGGACGTACTTCTTCCTTCCATTCTGTGGGCTGGGACACTTGTGCCTGCCACACATCATGCTTGTAACGCATGGTAGCACCGTGTTCAGCTACCAATGTCAGCGGCAGGTTACCCAGCCACTTCTCCAGTGTTTCAGCATCACGACCGCTGATTACAGCAACTTCGTTTCTATCTTCCTGCGACAATTCTGTTAGCAGTTGCAGTAACTCACTACTTGGTTTTGCCTGCGAAGGCTGTTTCTGAAAGGGCGCTAAAGTGCCATCGTAATCCAGCATGATACATCGCTTCTTTGCGGCGGAATAGTCGGTAAGCATCTGGTCGATAGTTGATCGGTCGAGTATCCGTACTTTTTGTGATTCCTGCTCCTTTTTTGTGTTCACCAATTGTTGTAGAAAATCTTCAATCCATCTATGAACATCATATTCCGACAATCTTCTTTGCATGTAGGACAGCCTTGATCGCTGCTCGTTCAAAGGCATGTTGAGCGCCGTGTTGATAGCATTAACCACCTCCTCTGTGTCTGTCGGATTTACCAGCAAAGCTTCATTTAGCTCATTTGCTGCGCCGGTGAGTTCACTTAAAATAAGGACTCCTTTGTCAATACAGCTCGCAATGTATTCTTTCGCAACCAGGTTCATTCCATCACGTAGAGGTGTGATGAGTGCGACATCTGCGGCTTGGTATAAAGCAGAAAGTTCTTCAAATCCTAAATGATTGTATCGGTAGATTAAAGGCTGCCAATGTAAGGATGAGTACAAGCCGTTGATATTGCTAACTTTCTCTTCTATCATACGCTTGCGGTCTACATAGGCGGGGATGAAGTCGCGGGACGGTATTACGTTGAGGATGAATACGACTTTTTCTCTCCACTCGGGATGCTCTTGCAGAAACTGCTGGAACGCTTCAAGCCTGTAGTTAACTCCCTTCGTATAATCAAGCCGATCAACCGAGAATATAATTTTTTTACCAACGAAGCTTTCTTCAAGCTGAGTGCTTATAGCTGCAACAAGGTCGTTTGTAATGGAATTGCGGAACTTCTGGTAATCTATTCCAATAGGGAATAAGTCTGTCTTCACTATGCGTCCGCCATAATGAATAGTGTTGAATTGAGAATCGACCTTCAAAACCATTTTCATGGTATGAATAAAATGCTGTACATAGTCGTATGTATGGAAACCAATAAGGTCAGAGCCAAGCAAGCCTCTCAATATCCTTTCTTTCCATTGCGATGGCAGAAGTCGGAATAGTTCATACGATGGAAAAGGAATGTGTAAAAAGTAGCCGATACTTACTTCAGGAAACTTGTCGCGCAACATGCAGGGCAACATCATCAGCTGGTAATCATGAACCCAGATCACATCACCCGGCTGGTAGATACTGATGATTTTTTCAGCAAAGATTTTATTGACTTCTTCATAGGCCAGATAATATTCCTTTTTATATTCTACCAAAGACGGGAAATAGTGGAAAAGCGGCCACAAAGTAGAATTGGAAAATCCATTATAGTAATCTTCGTACAGCTTCTTGTCTGTAAAAACCGGCTCGATCGTATACTCAGTGTTGACACTGCCCAAGTCAACGGCTTTCTTCCAATCTTCTTCAGAACTTTCAATGGTGCCCACCCACAAATGCTCGGAAAAAGAAGAATTCTCCTCCTGATCTTTCTCAAAGTAACTTTTTAAGGCTGACACCAGACCACCAGAGCTCTGACGCACAGTTACCTCGTCTCCTGAAATGTCTATTGAAAAAGGTAATCGGTTGGATATAGTAATTAGCCGGCCCATAAAATTCTTGTTGCCTGCCTTAGTCCAAATATCAGACCAGCAGAATATTAGCTGAAGGGCAAAGGCTTTAGAAAAGGTTGTGTTTGCCTGCAGTTTTTTTCGCAAGCTCGTATCCTGCGTCAGCATGACGAATAACACCAAGAGCTGGATCATTTTTCAACACACGTTTCAATCTTTCTCCGGCTTCCTCACTTCCATCGGCAACGATCACCATGCCTGCGTGGATGCTGTAGCCCATTCCAACGCCACCACCATGATGCAAACTTACCCAACTTGCACCTGCGGCTGTATTCACCAGTGCATTCAGAATTGGCCAATCGGCTACTGCATCACTGCCGTCCAACATTGCTTCAGTTTCCCTGTTTGGCGATGCCACAGAACCTGTATCCAAATGATCTCGCCCAATAACAAGTGGTGCTTTCACACGTCCGGTTTTTACAAGTTCGTTGAAAGCAAGGCCCGCCTTCTCACGTTCTCCAAGGCCAAGCCAGCAAATGCGTGCGGGCAAACCCTGGAAGGCAATCTTCTCTTCCGCCAATTGCAGCCAACGCAGCATTGATTTGTTTTGAGGAAATAATTCTTTTATCACCTGGTCTGTTACAGCGATGTCCGTGGCGTCTCCACTTAGGGCAGCCCAGCGGAACGGCCCCTTGCCTTCGCAAAAAAGCGGTCGTATGTAAGCGGGAACAAACCCCGGGAAATCAAATGCGTTTTGTAATCCTTTCTCCTTTGCTCTAGCCCGTATGTTATTACCATAATCAAAAGTCACCGCACCTCTTTTTTGTAGTTCGAGCATCAGCTCAACATGCCGGCAGATAGAAGTGTAAGCATGTCGGATGTATTCTGCGGGGTGCTTATCTCTTAATGTGCTTGCTTCCTTGTAAGAGAGTTCATGAGGCCAATAGCCGATCAGCGGGTCATGAGCAGAAGTTTGATCGGTAAGTACATCGGGTGTGATGTTTCGTTGCGCCAACCGCTCTAGCAAATGAACAGCATTGCACACGACAGCGATACTTTTTGGCACTTTAGACTCACGGAACTTCAGAGCCGCATCTACTGCTTCGTCAACATCTTCGAACATTAGATCACAATATCTCGTTTGTATGCGCTTTTCAATGCGCCATTTTTCCACTTCAGCAGCCAGGCATACACCTTCGTTCATCGTTATGGCCAGGGGCTGTGCACCACCCATTCCACCAAGGCCCGCGGTAACTGTAAGCGTTCCTCTCAAGCTGCCTTTAAAATGTTTTTCGGCAACGGCGGCAAATGTTTCATAAGTTCCCTGAACTATACCCTGCGATCCTATGTAAATCCAGCTTCCGGCAGTCATCTGCCCATACATCATCAAGCCTTTTTTTTCCAATTCGTCGAAATGTTCCCATGTGGCCCAATTCGGCACAAGGTGCGAATTGGCGATGAGTATGCGGGGAGCATCTTTATGTGTTTGCAAAATTCCAACAGGCTTGCCGCTCTGTATAAGAAGCGTTTGGTCGTTCTCAAGCTGCTTCAGCGAAGCAATGATGTCGTCTAATGCCTTGAAGTTTCGTGCAGCTTTGCCTCTTCCGCCATAAACAATCAGGTCATCAGGTCGCTCGGCAACTTCAGGGTCGAGGTTGTTGAGCAACATCCGCAAAGCAGCTTCTTGTATCCACCCTTTGCAGTTCAGGTTTGCCCCCTGGGGTGTTTTGTACTTTACCGGATCGTACATAGCGCCTCAATTTTTGTTTCGACACTAATTTGGCCTGGTATTGAAGATGTTCTCAGACCGTCTCAAATGTTTTTTATTGCGGTCATCAGCTTTGCCACCATTTTAAATGTGGCAGGACAATATTGCACATTTTGCTTGTGAATATGAATATAGTCCACCATCTTCCTTTTGGTAAGGTGAGGAAACTCTGCACAGTCAGCTGGCCGAACTTCATAGATGATGCACTTGTTATCTATCTTATTGAGAAATTGGCAAGGTCTGTTTACGTTCATCCAATCGCCGGTTTTCTTTTCCTTAAACAGCCATTTTTCTTTGAAGCCTTTAATCGTCATGCCCAGGTGACCTGCAATTCTTTTAAGATCCTGCGATGTGTAGGTCGGCGACATCTCACGACAACAGTTAGAGCAGGCAAGGCAATTCGTTTCTGACCAGACTTCTTTATCAAGCTGCACTGCAATGTTGTCCAGTAATTCGGGGGGATTTTTTTCAACTTTAGTTAAGAAGCGGCGCAACCTGGATCTGTGCAGCAACATATTTTTCTTAAACTGGCGACGATAATACGACATAAACAAAGCCTCGAGCCGAAGGTAAAATAAATTGAGCAGTACAATTACCAAAAGTTATTTTTGTGCACCTAAAACCTGTTCATGAAAAGCTTGTTTTTCCTGCTGCCTCTTACGCTTTTATTGGCTTACTGCACTAACGACAATAAAGGTGGTGCGCAGTCAAAAGTCTTTTGCGACACCACTTGCAGCAACGACAGCTTCAATTTCAAAGGCAATCACAAAATGAACCCATTCGTTTGGATCTCTTCTGAAAACTGCACGGCAGACACCATCACATGGAGTTACGACTACCTGCAGGCCGACAGGCAAATGCACATGGGTACTTTGCTGGGTAACCTTGTCCGGTTAAACAGGGAGGCGTTAAGTTGCTACTTTAAAGACACGAGCTATGCCTGGCTTACCTTTAATGATTGCCTTACAGGAAGAGGCTACCTCATTCAACTTGTATATGATAAAAGCAAAAGTGTTCGTAAGATGAGCAGCGCCATTAACAGCTTTGACAAGAAGTTTGTGCTTCCAGATAATTTAAGAGCATACTGCGACTATAGCACCATCTACGTAGAAGACATCACGAAAGACAAGAAAGAATTGATGACATTCAAGGAAGAATACAAGATTGACTTCAACAATATACATGAGACCATAGACTCCGTAAATATCACCAACAACCGCATTTTTGTACAATTGATAAAGGATGGACAAAAGGTGCCGCTGGAGAAACAGATAAACCTGTAAACACACCAAACAATGTTTGCCATTCAATTGTAAAAACCGGGGTATGCCATGTGGGAGCCGTATAAACGAGGATTTAAAGCTTACCTTCAGTTAGAACGCTCTCTTTCCGACAACTCTGTTGAGGCCTACCTTGCCGATATCGAAAAACTTACAAATTATCTGCGGGATTCCGGCACACTTACATCACCGGCAGATCTGGAGCTGAAGCAACTGCAGCAGTTTATAAAATGGATAGCAGAACTCGGTATGACGCAGGCTTCACAGGCACGGATCATATCAGGTATCAGGGCTTTCTATAAGTATTGCCTGCTGGAGGATCTGGTAAAAGCAGATCCCACAACCCTGCTGGAGGCGCCAAAGCTAAAACGGCAATTGCCAGATATCCTGGGCTTTGATGAAATAGAAAAACTTATCGGGCATATTGATGTAAGCACACCCGAAGGAGTTCGCAATAAAGCCATTTTGGAAACAATGTATAGTTGCGGCCTAAGGGTAAGTGAAGTTGTGAACCTCAAAATATCACAACTTTTTTTCGACGTTGGATTTATCCGTGTAATTGGGAAAGGCAACAAGGAAAGGTTAGTGCCCATTGGCAGCAGCGCTATAAAGCACGTAAACATCTACAGGCATCATGTAAGGGTACATTCGCCTATTCAAAAGGGCGAAGAAGATATTCTTTTTTTAAACAGGCGCGGACGTCGGCTCACACGGGTGATGATATTTCTGATCATAAAGGAGCTGGTAAAAAAAGCAGGCATTGGTAAAAATATTTCACCGCACACATTCCGCCATTCCTTTGCTACACACCTTGTGGAAGGTGGTGCTGATCTAAGGGCTGTGCAGGAAATGCTGGGACATGAAAGCATCACCACCACGGAGATTTATACACACCTGGACCGGGAATTCTTGCGAAACACGTTGCAGAAATTTCACCCTGCGTTTACGAACAGCTAACTTTTTACAAGGGTACTAATGGCGGCTTGTTCACCATTAACTCCTTAAACCTCTGCTCAGTCCTTTTGATCCGCTTTTTGTTGAAACAGAGTTGTGCCTTACCTGTTTTTGATACGCCATTAATGCCGGAAAGTCCCTGGATGGTCCATTTGTAGTTTCGCCTGTCTCGTTTGTGCCAGTTGTCTCTGTCGATTTTTCCTGATGGGAAAATGTAGTATTCACTAGCTTTTATGAAATAATAGCTAAACGGCTGATCTGTGACAGCATTGGCCCACTCTTCTAACTTCAACAAATTTGCTGATGTAGCTGGGTCTATGATATAAAAGCTTTTTTCCGCACCGTCACGTACCGCAAGCAAGGCAGCAACGTGATAGTTCCATAAATTGATCAAACTGCCGGTTCCTTTTCTTAAGTAAAAACCGCTAAACACCCATCCTTTGAAATTGGGAATGTTCCAGTTATCGAGTAGAATGGATATCGCATTTGCCCGATCCTCGCAATCGTTATTTGCGTCCTTCCACCTAAACAGCGGGTTCGTGGCGAAGTATG
>DASQNW010000294.1:0-2339 GCA_035644775.1 Chitinophagaceae bacterium
CGTTAAAAAAAATAAAGAGTAGCATACGATTCAATAAGTAAACGGTCATCGTTATACGATAGTCCGATCTTAAGCCACCATACAATAAAGATAGAATACTTAGAAAAAACAGATCAGATAACTGACATACCCTAAGCCGTAATAAAAGCCAACTTCAATATATGTGGGTTGATCACAGCAGGTACAGTTACATGCATTTCCATATTGCGCTTTAAGCCCAATGATATACCGTTATTAAACAAAAGACCTTCACGGCATTCCAGACATAAGCATCCCCAAGACACTGGTTAGATAACTTCTTTTGATGTGCGTATTATGCATCTCTATCCTCAGATAAAATCCAGCACTTTTTCCATTCCTGTACTCCTTGAACCCTTCAATAAGAAATGAGTAAATGCAAATGCATGCTCCTGAAGCCATTTTCCTGCCTCTTCGGCCTGATGGATGGCATGAAAAGGATGGGCAATTTTCATGAAGTCTCCCCCTACCAGGAGCACTTCTTTCCACTGGTACTTCTTGATTTCTTCTACCAACTGGCGATGCTCTTCCAGGCTTTCAGCGCCTAATTCAGCCATCGCACCCAACACCAGTACTTTATTCTCTGCTTGTGTTTTTGCAAAGTTTTCAATCGCTAATTTCATGCTGCTTGGGTTTGCATTATAAGCATCGAGAATGATGGTATTGCTGCCTCTTTGTACCAACTGTGACCGGCTATTGGTGGGTGTATAGGATTCAATAGCGGTTCGGATCAAAGTATCCTCAATATTGAAGTATTTACCAACGGCTACGGCAGCCAATATGTTGGGCAGGTTGTAGCTGCCTACCAGTTGCGTGGTAACCGTTCCGGAGAATCCTTTGGTGAAATGAGTGATCAGAAACGGGTCAGAGGCTGTAGCTGTACCAACAATGTCACCTTCTATGGTACCATACGTGAAGATCTCTTTGATCTGCCTACTCATATCCTGCAGGTAATCGTAATCTTTCATTATGAAGGCGGCCCCGTTATTGCCACCCAAAAAATCGAACAGCTCACCTTTTCCTTTTCTTACACCTTCTTCTCCGCCAAAGCCTTCGAGGTGTGCCTTACCGCAATTGGTAATGAGGCCATGTGTAGGCAATGCAACCTTGCAATAAGAAGCGATCTCCTGTTGATGATTGGCACCCATTTCTATCACGGCCATCTCTGCATCGTTTTTGATCTTTAAGAGTGTAAGTGGCACACCGATATGATTATTCAGGTTGCCTGTTGTTGTATATGTCCTAAAAGTAGTAGACAGAACAGCATGTATCAGTTCCTTGGTCGTGGTTTTGCCATTGGACCCTGTAATGGCCAGAAAAGGTATAGATAGTTGTTGCCTGTGATACCGGGCCAGGTTTTGTAAAGTTTCCAGTACATCCTCCACCAATATGGTGCGGTCATCTAACAAGGCTGTGGCTTCATCGATGATGGCATAAGCAGCGCCCATCTCAAATGCCCTTGCTACAAAATGGTTCCCGTTAAAATGAGGTCCTTTGAGTGCAAAGAAAATATCACCGGTTTTAAGTTGGCGGGTATCTGTTTGTACAGAAGGATACTGTTGGAAAATAGAATAAAGTTCTTCTATGCGCATGTTGCAAAAGTAGGAAGAATGAGAGGATTAGCTGATTAGCAAGTGAGACGATTAGCTAATGAATAAATGTGGTGATGTAAAAATATGCCGATATGCCAATGAGGGAAATCAAAGAATATGTACGATGAAATTCCAAATCAAAAAAGCAATCCTGCGAATCTTATTTTAATCCTTTAATCCGCGGTCAAAAAAGCCCCGCTAAAAGCGGGGCCGTTATAAAAATTTATTGCTGCTCTACTATCAGCGTTTTTGTTTTTTGCTTCTCCAGATATTACCTGTCTTACGCTTATTACCTTCTGGGCTACCCATGCGGTCCATAGCGCAACGGAAACCTACCATGCTACTGGCCTGATCTTCTTCCATATGGCGGCGTGTACCTGGGCTTAACCAGTAGGCTCTGTCATTCCAGCTACCACCTTTAAATACCCTGGATTTGTCGCTTACAAGTGTTGTTAAACCGTAACCATAAGAGGCCTGAGATGTTTCATCACCATCCAAGTAGTTAATAACGTTACCACGCTGGTAATTACGACGGCTTTTGCTTTCCTCGTCAGTTACAGCTTCCATTTTCACGCGGCCAGTGCTATCGATCTCTGCTTCACCATTCGCATTTTTATAGAGTTTCATGAACTTGTTACCACGAAAAGGTGATACATCATCAGCATCCATGGAGGTCAGCGGACGGAATACATCAGCTACCCACTCACTTACGTTACCAGCCATGTTATA
>DASQNW010000295.1:0-6462 GCA_035644775.1 Chitinophagaceae bacterium
CTAAGTTATTCTTTGAAAGAATCGAAGGTGCGCCTTTTGCCAATGAAAGTGAAAAAAGCCGTTTAAAAGGTGAAGTTCATTTTCTCAGAGCTTACTTGTATCACAATCTGGTTTCTATGTATGGCGGAGTTCCAATCATCACCAAAACGTTTACGTTGAATGATGAATTTGAAGTTCCAAGGGATTCTTATGAAGATGTGATCAAGTTTATTGTATCTGATCTTGACGCGGCTGCTCAATTGCTGCCCGAAACGATGACGGGCAATAATAAAGGCCGTGCCACCAAAGGTGCAGCACTGGCATTAAAGTCAAGAGTGCTGTTGCATGCCGCAAGTGACCTTTACAACAGCAACGGCTCCTGGGCTGGCGGTTTTGCAGATAAGGCTTTGATCGGTTATACCGGTGGAGATCGGATGGCCCGCTGGCAGGCAGCTAAGGATGCGGCTAAAGCGGTAATGGATTTAAACCTGTACAGCTTATACATGCCGAACCCCAGTTCAGCTGCCGAGGCTACAAAGAATTATGCAAACATCTTTTTGAGTCATGAAACATCTGAGGACATATTTGTAAAGTATTTCACAGCAAAGACCGATGAGGGGTGGGATGGGTACAATCCTGGATTGTACAACAACCCAAATGGCTGGAATGGTTGGGGGAGCAACACGCCAGTTGGGCAGCATGTAGATGCCTATGAAATGCTAAATGGATCCAAATTCGACTGGAACAACCCCACGCACAAAGCAGCACCATATCAAAACAGAGATCCACGATTCTATGCATCTATAAACTACGATGGTGCCGTGTGGCGGCCACGCAATGATCCTGCGGCAATCAGCAGAGACCCTATTGGAATTGTTCAAACAGGGTATTATGAAAGGCCCGATGGCACATTAATACCGGGCCTTGACACCAGAAACAGTCCACTGCAAGACTGGAACGGCACCCACACCGGCTATTTCATGCGCAAATTCATTGATCCCACTATTGAAGCCCAGTTTGATAGACAAGAACAGCCTTGGCGCTATATCCGGTACTCCGAAGTGGTGCTCAACTATGTGGAAGCCTGCCTCGGACTGGGCCAGGAAGCTGAGGCAAAGCAATACCTGAACATGATCAGGAAAAGAGCTTTCATGCCCGACATTACAGAAAGCGGACAAGCTTTGATCGATCGCTACCGGAACGAGCGCAGAATTGAGCTTGCCTTTGAAGATCACCGCTACTTTGACGTGCGTAGATGGATGATTGCACCACAGGCGTACCAAGATGCGAAAGGGGTAAGCATTAGGTACAAGGTAGATGCAAGCGGCAATAACATTATTAGTGGTCCCACTTATACAGTCATAAACGCACAATCTAGGGCGTGGGATCCGAGGTTCTATTTGTTTCCAATAAATAGGGACGAGATGAACAGAAATAAAAATTTAAAGCAGAACCCTCTCTATTAGTAGTCATTGTTTTAGTTAAAATAAGCTGCTCCCGGGCAGCTTATTTTTTATAAGTTTGGCATTTACTGAAGCAATATTTTACTCCATTGTTTTCAATTGAAGGATCATGCAAAAATTAAAGCTATCGATTGTATTCTCCGTGTTACTTACTGTACTCATCTCCTGCCAGTCCAAAAATGAGACATCGTCTTCTTCACGGGTTGACAGAGACAGTGCTTACGCAAAACTTTCAGAAGAAGAAAAACGTCTTCCAAATAATGCGCTGGCCGGTATAGAACTGGCTGATGGATTAAAGGCGGAGCTGTTTGCTTCCGAGCCTATGATGGGAAATCCAACAAATATTGATGTTGATGCCAGGGGCAGAGTGTGGGTATGCGAAGCTTTCAATTACCGGCCCCAGTTAAATCCCGAAAACCCCCAGCGTGAAGAAGGTGACCGGATACTTATTCTTGAAGATACTAATGGTGATAGTAAAGCCGACACTGCAAAAGTTTTTTACCAGGGCACAGATGTGAATGCAGCCCTTGGAATAGCGGTGTTTGGAAATAGGGTAATCGTCTCATGCAGTCCTAATGTATTTGTGTTTACTGACACTAACGGTGATGATAAACCGGATCAAAAAGATCTATTGTTTACACATGTGGGTGGCGAGCAACACGATCATGCCATTCATGCATTTACTTTCGGACCCGACGGAAAGTTTTATTTCAATTTTGGAAATGCGGGTGAGCAATTGATGGACAAAAATGGCAAGGTCATTATTGATAAGGAAGGAAATGAAGTAACAGCAAAAGGAAAGCCTTACCGTCAGGGGATGGTTTTTAGAGTAAATCCAGATGGAACAGAACTCGAAGTGTTAGGCCACAATTTCAGAAACAACTACGAAGCAGCTGTCGACTCTTATGGCACCATCTGGCAGTCGGATAACGATGATGATGGCAACCAGGCCACTCGTATCAACTATATCATGCAATATGGTAATTACGGCTTCACGAATGAGATGACGGGTGGAGGATGGCGTTCGAGACGTACAAACATGGAGCCTGAAATTCCACAGCGTCACTGGCATCAGAATGATCCTGGATCTATACCTAATCTGTTGTTTACGGGCGCCGGATCGCCTACGGGCATGATTGTATACGAGGGTAACCTCTTGCCGGAAGCCTTCCGCAACCAAGTGATTCACTGTGATGCGGGGCCAAATGTAGTGAGAGCTTACCCGGTTCAAAACGACGGCGCTGGTTACAAAGCAGAAATAAGGCCGCTAATGGAAGGACGTGATCAGTGGTTTCGGCCCTCGGATGTCTGTGTTGCGCCTGACGGTTCTCTTTTTGTTTCAGATTGGTACGACCCCGGAGTAGGAGGTCACCAGATGGGCGATCTGAATCGAGGACGCATTTACCGAATTGCGTCAGATAATTCATACAAAATACCTCGCTTTGATATCTCGACGCCTGAGGCTGCTGTTGAAACGCTGTTGAGTCCGAACGTGGCACGACGTTATCTTGCCTGGCAAAAGTTGAATGAACTTGGAGCTGGTGCAGAGCCGGCTTTGCAAAAGGTATGGGCTTCGGATAATCAACGGTTCAGGGCACGGGCTTTTTGGTTCCTTTCAAAAATGCCTGGTAAGGGCGAGCAGTACATACAGCAAGCTTTGAAAGATGCAAATCCTGACATGCGCATTGCCGGGATTCGTGCAGCAAAGCAAATCTCACAAGATGTGTTGCCTTATGCAAAACTCTTGGTGAAGGATCAAAGCCCGCAGGTAAGAAGAGAAATTGCTTTAGCTATTCATAACAACAAATCACCGGAGGCAGCTTCATTGTGGACCGAGCTTGCGTTGCAATATGATGGAAAGGACCGGTGGTATCTTGAAGCGCTTGGAATAGGTGCCGACGGGCAATGGGACTCTTTCCTTCAAGCTTACAAAACCCGCGTTGGTGATCAACTTGATAGCAAAGCAACACGTGACATTGTATGGCGTGCCCGTTCATCAATGGCGCTGCCAATACTGGCAAATTATATAAACAATGATGCTGTCGATTCCGCAGAACGATTGAGGTACTTCAGAGCGTTTGATTTTGTGGAGCATCCTTCCAAGGAAAATGTTTTGTTAGGCTTGCTCGACAACAATGGACGGCACAAAAACCAGATTGTGTTCACGGCACTAAATCATTTAACTCCTTCAAGTATTGCCAAAAGTGCAAAAGCAAAAGAGGCGCTTCAGCAATCGCTGGAAATAGCAAAAGGTAGTCAGGAATTTGTTGACCTGGTGGGCCGGTACAACATCAAGTCCCAAAACGAAGCCTTACTACAAATGGCTCTTGCTATGCCTGATAGCACATTGGGCACAGAAGCAGCAGGTTTACTATTAAAGTCTGGCGGGGCGAACTTGCTACGGAACGCTATCGCAGATGCTGACCAACAAAAAGCTTCTGCAGCGCTTAAAGTGTTAGGTCGTGCAGGAACTCAGGAGTCTATGGCAATGATGCAGGAGGTAATTAGAAATGCAAACATCAATATGGCTGCCCGCAAAGAAGCAGTCACCATGCTTGGCGCCGGCTGGAGCGAATCAGAGCTGTTGCTTCGGATGGTGAAAGAAGGCAAGATGCCGAAAGATCTTCAGCCCACAGCGGCAGTAGCACTTTCCGGATCGGTGCGAAAAGACATTCGCAAGGAAGCACTTAAATACATCAGCAACACAAATGCCACTGGTGGAAAACCATTGCCTAGTATTAGTGAGCTGATAAAAAGAAATGGAAATATTGCTTCGGGTAAACAGGTGTTTGCAAGCACTTGTGCTGTATGCCACAAGGTTGGTGACGAAGGCAGCCAGTTCGGTCCACCTCTAACGCAGATCGGAAGCAAACTTGGCAAAGACGCATTGTATACGGCTGTTCTTCATCCCGATGCAGGTATCAGTTTTGGATATGAGGGTTATGTGTTGAAGCTTAAAGACGGCACAGAAATGGCGGGAATTATCTCCAGTGAAACCGAAAATGACCTGGAACTTTCGCTGCCTGGTGGTGTTAAGAAAAAGTACCAGAGGTCTATGGTAGCCTCACGCAAAGAGATGGACAATTCGATGATGCCTGCAAACCTGCAGCAAGCCATGACAGAGCAGCAACTGGTTGATTTGATAGAGTACCTCTACTCGTTGAAAGGTCCTGCAAAAACAGTAGCGAGTAAGTAACATTGGATAAACAAAATTGTACAAGGAGCATAGACATTGTCTTGCTCCTTTTTTTACATCCCTCGCCATCCTTCTCTTCTGGGAACATCATTTCTCGCAAGTTCCTAACATAGAACAATAAACGGATTTCACTATTTAGTGCTAACGACAACCACCGTCGCTTCATATGGAGGCAAGTTCAATATCACGGTTGCTGTAGCAGCTCTTGACTTGAAATTAGCCCGCTTTCCCGTTTCCAATGAGCTAACGTTTTTTATCATCGCCGGCTTGTCCAATAATTTGGTGAGGTCTACCTTCAGTTCGAATGATTTTGATTGATCAGATGTATTCCAGACAGGTATCGCCACCCCGCCTGCAGCGGTATAAGCCTTTGCTATCACATCAGAATCGTTTGTAGTAATACCCACATCATCTTTAAAGGTGCCGTAAAAAAAGTAGTCCCTACCTTTTCGCCAGAGAGTTTCAACTTTATTTGTTACCGCAATTCGCTGTAATGAATCTGCGGCAGATCCCCTCCAGCTAGTGTCGAAGCTTTGCGAGATGCCGCGGATGCCTAACAAGAACCTGTAGTAATCTCCATAAACTTTATGTTTGGAGGCTGGCAACGAGTACTTATCTCTTCCATTTTGGGTAACACACCATGGCATGGTATAGCGCCACATTTCAACAAACGTTTCCACTTCTGGATGAGCCCTCATGGGTACCCATACTGGATTTTTATCGGTATGATAATCCAGATATTGACTGTAGGCGTCGTTCATTCCTTCCGACCATATGGCAAATTCGGGTTTGATTTTTCGTGCGTCTGCATAAATGCGCCTGAAAATTTCAAGATAGCCACCTCCCCAGGCTGTTGCCGGCGAGCTATGGCCGTGATTGCCATTGTAGCAAAGTTCTGCATAGTACGAACCTGGCTGATCAAGAAAAATTCCGTCGAAGCCATAATCTCTCACACCATGCAACACCTGACCTACAATATGGTCTTGCCACCCTTTGGCAGAAGGACACATCACAGAAAACCAACCCTCACTTTTTTTGGTGTGATCCCAGGCTTTATTCCATCCTTCGTGCAGTTCATAGAAGTTGATGCTGCCAACGCCCAGACCTGGAGACATTCCTAAAGCTGCCCATTTCTTTCCGAACTTTTTATAAGTTTCAGTTTCATTATTGCAAAGCCTGCCGTTCATGTACGCGTTTACCAAATGGCCATTTTGATGAACCTTGTTTACCGCTTTTATCAGAGCAGAATCTCCTCCCAGCTCCGGAATAGCATTGTATTCGGGGAAGTAAGTATCGTGGCCATTGAAAAACCAGCCAACGAGCATTACACCTTTTTTTACAGGTCCCTCTTTTAGCCTTTTTGTGCTTTCAAGAATATCATCGTAAGTCGAAACCGTTTTAGTGTCTCGATCTTTAATCCACAATCCAGTGCCTCCACCGGTCATTTCAACAATATGTTTTGGGGGCTTTGGTTTTTGAACCCAGCTCTCGATCCATCTTCTATATCGATCAGCACCCGAGTGCCAGTCGCCAGAATCAATGCCTACTCCAAGAGCAGGCGATTGCCAGCTACCACCGGAAATCACGAAAGGGTATTTTACAAACCACATTACAGTGTTGTTGCTATCTTGCAAGTGCCGACCGAAATACATGCGGGTATATGAAAGCGTGGAGTCATAGGAAGCCATGTATAGAGCAGATTGTTTGGAATAATAAGAGAACCACTGCATGGAAGCACGGGCAGGGTATTCAAGGTAAACCACAGGATGTTCATCTGAAAGTTTAGTTGTGGGATTGCTTAGACGTTGACCTCCGTGGTTAGGC
>DASQNW010000296.1:0-17080 GCA_035644775.1 Chitinophagaceae bacterium
GAAAATGCAGACAAGATCTATAACAACTATAAGAGCATCGGGGACTCCAACGAAGCGATAGCTTTCTTGAGAGCAAAGCTAATTAATGTTCTGACGTTAGAATCAACTGATATGTTTCTGCAACACCGGACGGATATTCTAAACGGTAATCTTAATCACTCGCTTCTGGATAAGATAGAAAGTTCTTGTCTGCCACTGAAGTCGTTGAATCAGCTATCGAGGGATAAAATTTATAACCATGATAAGGTGATACAAATTGAAATCGCCGGTTACAATGTGCTTTCTGAGCTGCTAAAGATGTTTGTACCTGCACTACTGAAGCAGCAACCGTCTCACAAAGAAGAAAAAGTGCTAAAGCTTTTCCCCTATCAGTTTACGCAGTTTGAAGAAGCAGCCTCTCCATATGAAAAGATCATGAGTGCTCTCGACTATTTGTCGGGTATGACAGATACTTATGCCACGGAACTATACCGTAGGCTGCAAGGAATCGTTATTCCGCAACATGGATAATGGGCTGGCGGTTCATCAGCGGCATTGAACGACTAAAGTCATCGTTCCGCCTAATTAGACGTTCGTATTGGGAGCTCAGATTTCATTTTTGTGACTGCTAAACCAATCCAAATGAAAGACTTGTTCGATCTCTATGCATTGAAAACAGCTGTGCGCCTGTTTGCCATTATTTCTTTGTTGTACTTCCTGGTAAACTATTTCGCCTGAGACACGTTCAAAACTTCTGCAGCTAAGGCACGTAATCGTATGGCAGCTGGTCGGCCAAGTTTTTCCAACTCCAGTAGCCCTGGTTCACCCAGCTCCGTTGATCAAAGAAGAAACCGTTCGGCAGAATTAAAATTCCTTCCGCCAAATCAACATACGATATCTGCATCTTGACATCGGCTGGCAGTTTGTATTGTTGTAGGTATTCTTGTTCAGGTGCTTTCTTTATATAAGAAATGCTTGCTTTTTTAGGAAACCACAATTCTGCGTTGGATGTGGTATTATCAAAAGCATAGTATAAAGTATCGTAGGGATTGCCAAGCCTGTTGAATTTGACGGCATTGTTGTCCGAGAGTATATCCACTGTAAAACCCTCCTGCTTTAATGAGCTGTCGTGGTAAGATCTTAAGAAATGTAGCCGGGAGCCATAATATACGTTTTGCCTATTCTGCTTCCATTGCTCTTGCTGCTCCGGCGCACCCTCCATGGGAGTGTAAAAGCAACTTCCTCTGTACAAGTTCATGTTTGTTTTGTAGTGATATACAAATGAATCAAGCTGGTAGCGCAGATGATACCCAAGAGTGTGGTTTAAAATAATCAGTGGTTCCGTAGCTGTGACTTTCAAACGATCACTGCGTTTGTAGTAAAAAAACTTCAGCACTTCAGGGTTGGTCAACAAGCAGCTATCAGCCGCTGGTGTAGCTCCAATAAAATGGTCTAGAAAGAAATCTCCATGTTTCTCCCAGCCGTCTTTCACTTCGAAACTGCTGGATACCACAACGGCATCCAGGCTCTTTTCTTCTTTCTTTAATTCTATCTGAAGTTGCTGGTCGGCATTAGCCTCAATTTTTTGCACATTGCTATTGTATCCAGTAAACGAAGTCACCAGTTCATAACCCCCCTTATTGAGGTAAATACGATAGGTACCTTCTTTGTCCGTGACTGCACCTTTGGTGGTGTTTTGAGCAAAGACCGAAGCGCCATGTAGCGGCAGCCGGGTTTCCGCGTCTATTACCGTTCCAGAAATAACTGCCTGACCCATGGAAGCGATGGATATAGATAAAAGCAATAGCAGGAGAAGATGAGGAAGTGCTTTCATAAGATAAGTTGATGCTGTAAATCTATAACGTAAGTTCTCCTTTCTGTAGTGCATTAAGGTATTTTTTGCACGCATCTTTTATCACCTTTTCAACGGGCGTGTAGGTAAAGTGGGGAAGCACTTCAAGCAAAGCCTTGTTGGCAAACTCGGTTTTGCATTGAGCAATCCTGGCTGTCTCGCTTGTAATTAGCTGTTTCTTTTTTGTGAAAAACGTCTTCGCTGCTTCTATTCTCCAGGCCATTTCTCCCAGTAAAGGTGTCGCCTCTCTGCTAGGCCGGTTTTTATTGAAGCCGTCGGCTATACTCTCAAATATGGTTTTGAAAGAGAGGTTTTCAGCATTGATGATATAGCGACGGTTGTGAACTTTAGAAAAAACCAGTTGAACTATAGCTTCCGCTGCATCTTCCACACCCACAAATCCATTGATGCCATTGGAATACCAGGGGAACTCTTTATAAGCAGATTTGAAGATGGCGCAGCTGGAGTTGTGCCAGTCACCATAACCCAAGATCGTACTGGGATTCACAATAACGCCCTCCAGCCCTTCGGCGAAGCCCCGTAGCATTTCTATTTCTGCTTTGTGCTTGGTTATTGCATAATGAGTATTGTTCTTATTTTCCTCCCATCTTTTTTCCTCGGAAACAGAATCGTTCTTTTTTGTTCTCCCCAGGGCCGCAACCGAACTTACATGAACAAAGCGACTTACATGGCTCTCGATAGCAGCGTTCACAGTATTAGCAGTGCCTTCAATATTCACCTGGTACATTTCACGCCGGAGTCCTTTACTGAATGACACAACGGCTGCCGAATGGATTACAGCTGTCACCTCTTGCATGGCATCAGATAAAGCAACAACATCCAGAATATCTCCGTCCACCCATTCAACCCGGGCAAGGATTTCCTTGCTAATAAAGAAGGGCTCCTTAATAGAACGGCGGAGTGCCCGAACTGCAATACCTTTTGTGAGAAGATTTTGAATAATATAAGCGCCTAAAAAACCCGTTCCGCCTGTAACTAAAACTTTTTGTGGCGGAGCCCTATTTGTTATTTGGGAGAGATTTATCGGAAACGAAGTATGTGTGTTATTGATCATTCCGCGTCTATACATCATCGCTGATGGCGCAGCAAAGCTAACCCAACTTCAGGTTATCAAAGAGGCTACACGATACTCCACACTTCATTTCCTTTTAGGAGCTTGTCAAGGTTTGCAGGCTTCTTTTCCATGGCCTCCTTTAATTGTTGCTGCATCATGTCTTCGTAGCAAGGACGAATTGCCTGGTAGAATACACCAAAAGGGCGAGGAAGATGATGCTCTTCACGAGGGTCGTCAAAGATGCGGGTCAATATCTGTGCTTTGAACAAATCAGTTTCGTCGTGCACCCATAAATCGTCAGCACTGAAATCTTCGAGGCTGACCACCTCTGGCCTGAAACCATCCAACCGAATGCCTTTGTTTTTATCAGCTCCAAAAATTAGCGGTTGCTTGTCTTCAAGGAAAATGGCTTGGTCTGCCTTGCTCGACTTTTCGGTGAACACTTCAAAGGCACCGTCGTTGAAGATGTTGCAGTTTTGATAGATCTCCAGGAAAGAAGTCCCCCGGTGGCCATGGGCTCTTAAGAGCATGCTTTGTAAATGCTTTGGATCTCGGTCCATGCTGCGAGCTATAAAAGTGCCATCTGCTCCCAAGGCTAACGCTAAAGGATTGAAGGGATGATCAATACTTCCGTGTGGTGTTGATTTCGTGATCTTGTTTTCCTCCGACGTGGGTGAATACTGGCCCTTTGTGAGGCCATATATCTGGTTATTAAACAGCAGCACGTTCACGTCAAAATTCCGGCGAAGTAGATGAATTGTGTGGTTGCCACCGATGCTTAAGCTATCGCCATCTCCTGTTACGATCCACACACTCAATTCTGGCCTTGTGGCTTTTAAGCCGCTTGCAATAGCTGTGGCCCTGCCATGTATTGAGTGCATTCCATACACGTTCATGTAATAAGGAAAGCGGGATGAACAACCAATGCCGGATATGATTGCTATGTTTTCGCGGGGAATGCCTAAGGTGGGCATCACCTTTTGTACCTGTGCTAAAATGGAATAGTCGCCACAACCGGGGCACCAACGAACCTCCTGGTCTGTTGCAAAATCTTTCGAGGTTAAGCTTTTTATTTCTGCTGATAATGTTGCTGACATTGATTTCTTGTTTTGTTCTTCACCATCAAGTAGAGCCGATTGACTTAGCTACCAATTCCTCCCAGTATTCGGCAGCCCTTCTGGTGTGTGGAATAACAATGGTGCCGCCTACAAGGTTCGCTATTGCAAAAACCTCGTACATCTGCTCGGAGGAAACACCTAAATCTGCGCATTTGCCCAAGTGGTATTTGATGCAATCATCACATCTCAGTACCATACTTGCCACCAGGCCAAGCATTTCCTTCGTGTGTTTATCCAATGCACCATCTTCATAAGCATTCGTATCGAGATTCCACAGCCGCTTTAAAATGAGGTTATTCTTTCCGAGGATCACGTCATTCATCCTTGTTCTATAGTTGTTGAAATCATCTACCTGACCCATCGTGCATATTTTTGCGTGGGCAAAGTTACTAAACGGTTGCATGTACATCATTTGCATACTGATGCAATTGCTTAAACTTTAATTAAATTAGACGCAAAATCATACTGATGAAAAGAGTACTAACTGTAACCATCTGTTTTATTGCTTTGGTTTTGATGTCCTTTGCCATTACCAAAGATGAGCCGCTATATAAAAACCTGAAAATTCTACCAAAGAACACCACTAAGAAGCAGATGGACAGTGTGATGCATCATTTCACCGGGTCACTGGGTGTAAAGTGTAATTTCTGTCATGTTTTCAACACCGAAAAAAAGGCCCTGGATTTTGCCTCTGATGACAATAAACACAAGAACATCAGCCGCGATATGATGCGGATGACAGCAAGGCTGAACAAAAAGTACTTTGATATTAAAAACAGTAAAAGCCTCGATGCTAAGCTTGAGGTAACCTGTTTTACCTGCCACAACGGAAAAGAGCATCCCGGCACCTTACCTCCACCACCTCCAAAGAAAGATTAAGGTTCAATTACAACAAGAGTTATGCAGGCACAATTCGACTTCGGCATGGTGGGCTTGGGAGTTATGGGTAGTAATCTGCTCCTTAATCTGGCTGACCACGGCTTTGCAGTGATTGGGCATGATCTGAAAGCAGAAAGGTGTAAGGCTTTAGAGGATGCAGCGAGCGAGGGTACCACGGTGAAGGGGGTAACGGATCTAAAGTTGATGGTATCGGCCTTAAAGCAGCCTCGCAAAATCATGATGCTTGTTCCGGCGGGTTCGCCGGTAGATGCTGTCATCAATAGTTTAAAACCTTTTGTAGAAGATGGAGATATACTAGTGGATGCGGGCAACTCCTTTTATAGTGACACGTTACGTAGAGTACAAGAGTTGAAGGAGCACCGAATTCACTTTTTTGGAATGGGAATATCCGGTGGTGAATTCGGCGCTCGCCTAGGGCCCAGCATGATGCCAGGTGGTGATAGGGAGGCTTATGAGCACCTTAAGCCATTGTTAGAAGCGGTGGCTGCCAAAGCAGACGGCGTTCCCTGCGTAGCCTATATGGGAACAGGAGCCGCAGGCCATTATGTAAAAATGGTGCATAATGGAATTGAATACGCTATGATGCAGGCGATAGCGGAAGTGTATGCGCTTCTTTCGACGGGTGCCGGTTTAGACAACGAAGCATTACATGCAACGTTTCTCCGATGGAACAAAGGACAACTTCAATCTTTTTTAATACACATTACTGCCACTATTTTCAATACCAGGGACGAAGACTCTAATGAATTTTTAGTTGATGTTATTTTAGATCAGGCAGGATCGAAGGGCACCGGCAAATGGACTTCTCAGGAAGCATTAAACCTGCCGGTACCGATTCCAACAATTGATGCTGCCGTTGCGGCCCGCACCCTCTCTGGTTTGAAGGCCGAACGCGCCAAGGCAGCGGAGCTTTATAAGCATGCACCATCCAGGATAGCCGTTTCTGAAGACGAGCTGCTCAACAAAGTAGAAAATGCGCTTGCTTTTTGCTTTGTGGTTGCGTACGCTCAAGGCTTGAATATGATTGCACGTGCATCAGATGAATTGGGGATGGATATTCCTTTGCCATCCGTTATCCAGGTGTGGAAAGCAGGCTGCATCATCCGTTCTGCATTATTGGGCAGGTTCAGTTCTGCCTATCAACGAAATGGCAAATTAACCAACTTGTTACTTGATGCTGAAATTGCAGAACTACTGAAAGAAAAAGAAGACGATTTCCGCAGCGTTGTGGCAATAGCTGTTCAAGCAAAAATTTCCATGCCGTGCATGATGAGTGCACTTGCATATTTCGATAGTTACTGTACAGAGCGAATGCCGACAAATCTTATACAAGCCCAACGAGATTACTTTGGTGCCCACACATATGAACGAGTTGACAGAGCGGGTGTTTTTCACACTGAATGGCACAGCGGAATGTAAACAATAATTTATGGCGAGAGCAACAAACATTGCTACCATCTTCTACATCTTCGGCGGCAGCGGCGACCTCACACATCGAAAGCTTATTCCTGCCTTGTACAATTTGTATATTGACGGGCATCTTCCGAAAGAGTTTCTCATAATCGGCCTGGGGAGGACTACGTATTCAAACACATCTTACAGAAACTATTTAAAAGAAGGTATAATACAGCATTCCCGACGCAAGGACGACTTAAAAAGCAATTGGCCCGAGTTTTCAAAACACATCGAATACTCACAACAGGATGTGACGCAGCAGAAAACCTATAGATCATTAACAGCCCGCATAAAAAAACAAAAAACAACCTGGGGCAGCGACGTTGCAGTTATCTATTACCTTTCCGTAGCACCGCAGCTGGCACCGGCTATTGCTGAAAAACTGCATAAAGCCGACTTGTGTGCCGATCCCCGTTGGAGCCGTTTGGTTTTCGAAAAACCTTTTGGCCACAGCCTCGAAAGCGCTAAAGAACTGAATAGTTTGCTTCAATCTCTTTTCAAAGAAGAACAGATATATAGGATAGACCATTTCCTTGGAAAGGAAACCGTTCAAAACATTCTTGCATTTCGCTTCGCAAACACACTTTTCGAGCCTATCTGGAACAGCAACTACATCGAATATGTTCAGATCACAGCGACAGAATCAGGCACAGTGGAGGACAGGGGAAACTATTATGAGCAATCGGGTGCACTACGCGATATGGTGCAGAACCATATGTTGCAGCTTCTGTGCATGGTGGCCATGGAAGCACCCGTATCGTTTGCTGCAAATGAAGTAAGAAACAAAAAGGTGGATGTGCTGCATGCGCTTAGAAAGTTCAAAAAAGATGAAGTACATATACACGCAATACGCGGTCAGTACGATAGCGGCTGGATAAACGGCAAGCAGACAAAACCATACAGGAGCGAAAAAGGAGTGGCCGCAACATCAGCGGTTGAAACCTATGCAGCCGTAAAGTTTTTTGTCGACAACTGGCGGTGGCGTGATGTACCTTTTTATCTACGCACAGGCAAGTCTTTGGCTGAAAAATCATCGCATATTGCTATTCAGTTTAAGTCGGCACCGAGCTTTGCCTTTCCGGCGGAGGCTGCGGAAACATGGAGGCCAAACAGGTTGGTGATCAACATCAGTCCTAAGATGGACATCCGTATGCGCTTCCAGGCAAAGCGTCCCGGCCTCTCTATGACGTTAGAACCGATGGAGATGGTCTTTAATCAATATAACGTCAATGCAGAAAATCAGCCGGAGGCTTACGAAACTCTTTTGTACGACATCATTGAAGGCGACGCGACCTTATTTATGAGAGCAGACCAGGTGGAAGCTGCGTGGGAGGTGATCAAACCAATAATGGAAGCCTGGGCATCGCGAATGCCTGTTGATTTTCCTAATTATAATGCCGGAACCTGGGGCCCTGAAGACGCTGAAGCCCTTGTTGCCAAGGATGGGCATCACTGGGTGAACTTGCCGGTATAAGTATTAATTCTGAATGCTCTCGATTTCCTCCTAGTGCAAGCCAAGCTCTTTTAAAGGATCCCAAAATCGCTCCCGGAAGTCTACAATCTTGTCGTCTTTTACCTGCACTCCTTCTTTCTCGAGTAGCTCCTGCATCTGTTCAGGATACTCGAAATGAAATTTGCCGGTTAGCAGCCCCTCCCTGTTCACCACCCTTTGAGCGGGAACTTTAGGGCGCTGTTTGTGTGATCCATTCAAGGCCCAACCTACCATACGTGCAGAAGACCTCGTGCCCAAAGCTGCTGCTATAGCACCATAAGAGGTAACCCGGCCCCTCGGTATTTGTCGCACTAATGCGAATACCTGTTCAAAAAAGCTATCGTCGGCTTTCCCTGAAGGCTTTAGTTTTTGCAATGGTGATGATATCGTGCCTTTCTTCTTCACTCTCTTCATTTAGGTGCTTGATCTTGATGAGAACGGTTGAGCAGAAGCTCTGACCTCTTGGGTTCTGATACCGCTTCATAATCGAATGGGCAATGTATGCAGCCCAGGCTACAACAATAGCCTCTCTGCAAATGGTGTTTGGCTGTAAATACAAAGCAACCCTGCTCATTCAAATAATAATCATCACCTTCAATAAGGGGCTTCTTCATGCTTGAGGATTTCTTTTAACTGCACGTCATGATCAGCACCAGGAATAGTTTGCGGTAAAGAAAAACAGACATAATGAACACGATTGCTTCCGGCAATATCGAGCGACTCGTAGTGAGTTTTGATCCTCAGTTCAGGTGTAACATGATTACTAGCATAAACATTTTCCAACTGCTCGTGTAAACCACAACCATAAGTACCTATTACGCGAAGGGTAAATTCAAAAAGCTGTGGGCTGTCTGTCTTCAGGTGAATCTTCCCTCCCGGCTTCAGGATCTGCTGGTACAGTCGGAGGAATTTTGGATGTGTCAGCCTCTTTTTCACCTTTGAGGTTCTAAGCTGAGGGTCAGGAAAAGTTATCCATATCTCGTCCACTTCATCCCTAGCGAAATAGTTTACAATTCCATCTATTTGAATGCGGAGAAAAGCCACATTATGTAGCTGCTGTAGTAGAGATGCTTTTGCTCCCACCCATATTCTATTTCCCTTTTGATCTACTCCAACAAAGTTTTTGTTCGGATATATTTGAGCTAAGCCCACCGCATACTCACCTTTTCCGCAAGCCAGTTCCAGCACAAGGGGATGGTGGTTATTGAAAAACATCCGCCATTTACCTGAAATGTCGCTTGGGTATTGCAGCACGTTTTGAAAAGTTTCGAGTTCTGCAAATCGTACAAGTTTCTTCTGTCCCATTTAAAGGCAATAATTGGAAGGCATAAAAAGGCTAGATTAAACGGACTATAGCGTGGCACCAGTGCCTTCTTTTTGTGAAGGTTGGGATGTTTTGAACATCAGCTCTTTTACTTTTTCCTTGTCTTCTTTCTCCTTCTTTAGATCGAACATAGTTCCGAAAACACGATCCCAGATGGTAGTGCTCACACCAAAGCCTTTGTGATCGTCTTTGTAATGATGTAAATGATGATTGCGCCACAAAGGCTTCATCCATTTGAAGGGAGGATTCCATGCGTGAATAGCATAGTGAGTGGTACCGTACATCAGGTACCCTAACATAAATCCCGGAAAAAAAACGAATGCATGCTGACGTATGGCAGCGAACATTAAGCTAAATATAATTGACGCCAATATGATGCTTGGCACCGGAGGCATAAAGAGCCGCTCCTTGTCTCTGGGAAAGTGGTGGTGGTTACCATGCATCACGTACACAATCTTGCTGGCTCGTTCACTTTCGGCAACCATATGAAACACCCAACGGTGCATAACATATTCAAAGAGCGTCCAGAACAAAATGCCAGACAAAAACAAGAGAGCGAGTTGGCCAAAATTCATCTCAAACTTCATTGAAGCATGATAAGGGAAGCCGATTACCACGGGTAGGTAAATGCCCCAGATCACCAGCGGATGCGTTTTTGTGAGCATCTCCAGCATGGGGTTTTGAAACAAAGTCGCCTGCCCCTTATTGTGAATCTTTTCAAACTTCATAGCTCAATTGGTTTGCCTTACAAAAATAGGGTGTAGCGCATAAAAACCTAATAAGTATTGAAATGCTGATAACGAAGCTTTAACATCCAGAGCCTTCGCTGGACAACGGTTTCCACCTGGTTATTGCCGAACGATTTTTATTTCTTCTTGAAAGCACCAGCGACCATTAACTGGATAAAACCACCACCCCCTCACCCCGGTTATACCTGCCAGTTTTGCCTGGTGTTGCCATACGCAATTACTAAAGCTGCTTACCCTACATTTGAAAAAAACTATCGTCATGAAGCTGGTTTCTTATGTTCAGGATGAGCACGATCATTTAGGTTTACTAGTAGACGGACTTGTATATCAGATGGAAATTATTCATCCCGACCTGCCAAATACTATGGGACTATTTTTAAACTATTGGGAGGAGGTATTCCCCGTAGCCCAGGCTGGTGTGCTGATGATTGAGGAAGGCAGAATCTCTCAAAGGCGAGCGGTTGCTCTGGATAGCTTACAACTGTTAGCGCCTGTGCCATATCCTACCTCATGCCGTGACGGATACGCTTTCCGCCAACATGTGGCTGCAGCCAGGAGGAATCGTAAAGCAGAAATGATTCCCGAATTTGATCAGTATCCTGTCTTTTATTTCACTAATCACCATAGTATCACCGGACCAGGAGACATTCGCTGCATGCCGGATCACTTTCAAAAGCTTGACTTTGAGCTGGAAGCTGCTATTGTAATTTGTAAGGCAGGAAGAAATATACGTGCCGAAGATGCTCACGACTATATAGGCGGCCTCATGATCATGAACGACTTCAGTGCACGACAGCTGCAAATGCAAGAGATGCTTCTAAACCTTGGCCCTGCAAAAGGTAAAGATTTTGCCACAGCTATCGGCCCATGGATAGTAACATTAGATGAATTGCAGGAGTACGAAGTGCCTGCGAAAGCTGGCCACACAGGCACTAACTGGAACCTCAAAATGAGCTGTAAAATAAATGGGCAACAGGTAAGTGAAGGATCGCTTGCTGACATGGACTGGACCTTTGCTGAAATCATTGAGAGGGCTTCTTACGGAGTAGACTTACTGCCAGGAGATGTAATTGGCAGCGGAACAGTAGGAACAGGTTGTTTTCTTGAACTAAATGGCACTGGCAAACTTTCAGATCCAGACTACAAAGAACAATGGTTGCAAAGTGGAGATGTGGTGGAACTTGAAATTGAAAAACTTGGAACCTTAACCAACACGATTATTGCCGAAGAGAGTGATTGGAGCCTTCTTGATCGAAATAAGAACGAGTAAATTCGGGTGGATCAACTTGAATCAGATCATCCACCCAAATTGGCTGCAATTAGATAACTACTTTATTCATCTTCCTGGCAGGCGCAGCACCTCTGTTCTTTACTTTTCCAAGAAAAGAGTCTTTCACGGTTAAGGTTTTTTCCGCATTCACTTCTGCATGACCCACCCCGTTGTTTTCAATGTCCATGGTTTGCACCACAAAATCTGCAGCTTCTAAAGAACCAACGCCTTTATTCTTGACAACCGCATTCTGCGCTTTTCCACTAAGTTTAATGTTGCCAACGCTTTTATTCTCAAGGTTCAACTTGTTTGCTGTAAGGCTCAGGCTCACATTACCAACATTCTTTGCTTCAATATCAAGGTCGTCGAACTTCAAATCATTTACAGAGTTTACACTGCCAACGGTGCCAATTTCAATGTTCCTTAATCGACGAAAAGTTATGTGCACCCGCATCTTGTTTTTCGTTTTCAGGTTCTTGTTGTTTAATTTTTTGGTGTCAATTTTCAATTTTGATCCGTCGCTTGTAACAGAAAATAAATTCTGAAGATTTTCGTCTGCTTCAATGCGTACAGCCTCTTTGTCGCCCTGTGTAAGCTTAAGCTCATACACACCGCTGGCCTCCAGTGCATCAAAGGATTGTACAGCAACATCCCGGGTAATTAAATGGCCGTTGCCTTCTATGGTTTCTTTGTTGTTTTGTGCAAGAGTTGTCTGGGATAAGATCAGAGCTGCAGCAGCAAATAAGAGTGTTCTCATACTAATGTTTTTAAGTTTTGAAATATCAACGAAGTTCTTCGTATAACGAATGTACGTTTTAAATAGTTACAGTTGTTGAAAGGATTCTTATAAGTGGTAGCACAAACGTTTGAAAGGCGGCAAAGGAGTTTTTATGAAATTTGCTGATGATTTTTGATTTGTCCAGCATGGCCCCTGCAGAAAGGCAGTACTATTTGCAACATGTGGTTGCGCCAAGGCCCATCTGCTTCGCTTCTACAATCGATGCAAAAGGAAACATAAACCTGAGCCCTTTCAGTTTTTTTAATCTTTTTTCATCAAACCCTCCGGTGGTTATTTTTTCACCTGCACGCCGTATTAGAAATAATACAACAAAGCACACATTGGAGAATGTGAGGGAAGTTCCTGAAGTGGTTATCAACATTGTTTCGTATGAAATGGTGCAACAAACATCGCTCGCAAGCTGTGAGTATGAGAAAGGCACGAACGAGTTCATCAAAGCTGGTTTCACCCCTCTAGCTGCATCAATTGTGAAGCCCCCGATGGTTCGCGAAAGTAAAGCGAAGCTAGAGTGTAGGGTGGTGGAGATCAAGGAGCTGAGTACCGGCCCGGGAGCGGGTAATTTGGTGATATGCGAAGTGATTCTTCTACACCTCGATGACGATTTGTTGAATGAAGATCTGAGACTGGACCAAAGAAGGATTTCACTAGCTGCACGATTAGGTGCGGATTGGTACTGCAAAGTGTCGCCGGAGAATTTGTTCATAGTTGAAAAACCAAATACCAGCCTCGGTATTGGCTTTGATGCGCTACCGCATGCAATTAAGCAAAGTTGTTTTTTAACCGGCAATCACCTGGGCCAGCTAGCGAATGTCCATGAGATACCTGTTGTGGACCCAAACTTCGAAGATGAACATTTAAAAAATATTTTTCAATACTTCTCTGTCGATCCCGGCGAAATGGAGAGAGAGGTACATATCCACGCAGCTCAATTATTGAATAAAGGCAAAGTACAGGAAGCGTGGCAAGTGCTACTCGCCATCTGCTCTTAGCTAAATTGATGAGGAACTACCGTCCGGCTCTTCCAAACACACGCTTCAATATTTCTGTTGTCCGCGCAACGGGATTGGCTCTAATGTTCGCTTCCTCTTGCGCAATTTGATCGAACAAGGCGTCTACAGCTTTTGAAACAACGTAAGAAGGAAGATCAGGATTCACCTTATTGATTGTAGTGGGAAAATTGTTGTATGTGCTGATCACGTCACTGTAGTATTTCGTTGCATTAAATCGATCAAGTGAAGTTTTCACGATCGGAGTAAATGCAGCAATTAACCTTTCTGTGGTTTTCTGCCTGAAATACTGAGTTGCCGCGTCATTCGTTCCTCTAACAATTCCGATTGCATCTGCTACCGTCATTCCACGTATTGCATCCAAAAAGATGGGGCGTGCATAGCCGACCGCGTCTTCAGCTGCGCGGTTGATCTGCATAATAGCTTTGTCGATCATACCACCCATCCCCAGTTGTCGTAAACTATTCTCAATGCGTTCTGCTTCAGGAGGCAGCAACAATTTGTAGGTGGGGTGATTAAAAAATCCATCAGTTCTGTTTAGTAAACTTATGCCTCTCCCTACTCCCTGGTCCAGCGCTTCACGTATGCCTTGAGCTGCGTCTTCTTCTGTAAGAGGCGTGCTTAAGGAGCTCAGGTTTCCAAGACTCCCGCAAGACAATAAGGCAATAGACAAAAACATCGAAGCAATAAACTTCTTCATCGTAAGAGATTTGCTTAGTTGTTTCAAATTATCTGCCAGCTTTGGAGAGCTTCTTCAAAACACCCGCTGCTGTGTTAGCATTCAGCAGGCAACTCAGTGGCATTCTCCTTTTCAACTTATCGTTTTCCTACTCAAAACGTACTTTTGCGCAACAAGAAAAGAGTATGCAATCAGCCAACTTGTCGGAGCAGGAAATTGTTCGTCGTGATAAACTGAATGAGTTAAAAAAACTCGGAGTGGATCCTTACCCTGCTAATTCATACCCCGTGAATACCAATTCCACAATAATAAAAAGCAAGTATACAGACGAGGCGAAAGATGATTTTGCTGATGTCTGTGTTGCCGGCCGCATCATGAGTGTAAGAGACATGGGCAAAGCGAGCTTTGCTGTGTTGCAAGACTCTTATGGCCGAATTCAACTGTATGTTCGTAAAGACGATCTTACCTGCGAAGGGGACTCCTCCTTGTATGATATTGTATGGAAAAAACTCCTTGACATAGGTGATTTTGTTGGAGTGAAAGGGTTTGGTTTTCGCACCAAAACCGGCGAGATTTCTATTCATGTGAAGGAGCTCACCTTACTGGCCAAGGCACTGCGGCCCCTACCTATTGTGAAAGAAGCAGAAGGTGTCACTTTCGACGCAGTTACCGATCCTGAGTTTAAATACCGTCAACGATATGCCGACCTGGTAATCAATCCTGCCATCAAAGAAACATTTCTCAGGCGTGCAAAAATGGTAAATTCAATTAGGGAGTTTTTAAACGAACATGGTGCGTTGGAAGTAGATACCCCCGTATTGCAAAGCATTCCTGGAGGCGCAGCGGCGCGTCCCTTCATTACCCACCACAATGCATTAGACGTGCCTTTTTACTTGCGTATAGCCAATGAATTGTACCTAAAAAGGCTGATTGTAGGTGGTTTTGACTGGGTATACGAGTTTAGCCGCAATTTCAGAAACGAGGGCATGGATCGCACACACAACCCTGAATTTACAATATTAGAATTCTACGTGGCGTACAAAGATTATTTGTGGATGATGAATGTGACGGAGCGCTTGCTGGAAAAAGCAGCAACAGATGTTTGCGGCACAACAGACGTGGTGGTGGGAGAAAAAACAATTTCCTTTAAAGCACCTTATAAAAGAATCAGCATTTACGATGCAATAAAAGAACATACAGGTTTTGATGTAAGCATAATGGATGAAACAAGACTTAGCAATCTCTGTCGCGAGTTACACATTGAAGTAGATGATACGATGGGTAGAGGCAAGCTGATAGATGAGCTCTTCGGAACAACATGCGAACACCACTACGTCGAACCAACTTTCATCACAGACTACCCTGTTGAAATGAGCCCACTTACAAAAAGACATCGTAGCCAGCCGGGTTTGGTAGAACGCTTTGAGTTGATCATAAACGGAAAAGAAATTGCAAATGCCTACAGCGAACTGAATGACCCCGTGGATCAGCGGCAAAGATTTGAAGAGCAGGTAAAGCTGATGGAACGTGGTGACGAAGAAGCCATGTTTATTGATTATGATTTTCTCCGCGCTCTTGAATACGGCATGCCCCCCACAGCAGGAATAGGATTTGGAATTGATCGATTGTGCATGCTGCTTTGCAACCAGGCATCTATCCAGGACGTGCTGTTCTTTCCCCAAATGCGCCCTGAGAAATTCCAAATTGAATCAGAAGAGAAGGTGAAAGATGAACATTCTTAAATTTTTTAAAGGAGTTCCTTAGCCAGCATAAAAGTCAACATAGCCGCCTCAAACATCATCATGAAGGTCACAGGATTTTCTTTTATCAAAAATGCAATCAAGTACCAATATCCCGTTGCTGAGGCTTTACAATCCATATTGCCGTTGTGTGATGAAGTAATTGTGGCAGTGGGTGATTCAGAAGACAACACGCGAGACCTCGTTGCAGGAATAAACCCCGCGAAAATTAAAATCATCGATACCATTTGGGACGAAAGCATAAAAGACGGCGGCAAAGTCTTAGCGGCTGAAACGGACAAAGCTTTCAATTCAATTAGTGCTGACACAGATTGGTGCTTTTACATCCAGGGAGATGAAGTGTTGCACGAGCAATATCATGATGAGGTTTATGATGGAATGCAGCGATGGAGAGACACCAAAGAAGTAGATGGGCTGCTGTTCAACTACCGCCATTTTTATGGATCATATGATTATGTTGGCGTTGCATCTAAATGGTACCGACACGAGATAAGGATAATCAGGAACAACAAGAACATTTATTCTTACCGTGATGCGCAGGGCTTTAGAAAATCAAACAATCAGAAACTAAAGGTGAAACCGCTGCAAGCATACATCCATCATTACGGATGGGTGCGGGAACCAAAAACCATGTTTGCCAAGCAAAACAACTTTGGGCGTTTTTACGATGGGAAAGAAGGGGCAACGGCTAGAGTTTATGTGGGAGAGTTTGACTACACGCAAATAGATGCTTTAGAAAAATACTCAGGCAGCCATCCAATGGTGATGAAGGATCGCATTGCAGCTGCAAACTGGAAGTTTGAACATGACCTCTCATACAACAGATTGCCTCTTAAAGAACAGTTTAAAAACTTTGCAGAAATGGTAACCGGCAAGCGTCTGTTCGACTACAGAAACTACATCCTTGTTTGATCAGAAATATTGGCCTGATTTAATCGTCGAGAAATATGTCTTTCATTAATGGTTGATCCGCACGAACTGCATAGCCGCTGAAATCGGTTATACCTTCTTGCATCAACACCTCCTCATCGATAAAGAAATTGCCTGTTGTGTCGGCAGATGCTTTCGATAAAATAAAGAATGCAGCATCAGCCACAATAGCAGGTCTCCGGCTTCGTTGCACCATATAGTCTCCTCCCAGCAAATTTTGAACAGCAGCAGTGGCTATAATGGTTTTAGGCCACAGCGCATTAACAGCAATTTTTGAAGGCCGCAATTCTTCTGCAAGACCATGCACAATCATGCTCATGCCATACTTGCTAAGCGTATAAGCCAGGTGCGGCGCAAACCACCTGGGATTCAGATTAAGTGGTGGCGAAAGACTTAAAATATGCGGATTAGCGGAGTTCTTTAAATGTGGAATTGCATGCTTGCATACTAAAAAGCTGCCTCTTACATTGACGTCGTGCATCAGATCGAACCGTTTGGCTTCAGTCTGTTCTGTTGATGTGAGACTTATTGCACTCGCATTATTGATAACAATATCGAGTCCCCCAAAGGTCTTTGCAGTTTCATTTATAGCTGATTCAATCTGTTCTTCGAACCTTATGTCTGTTTGAAGAGGTAGAACTTTTGCGCCAGCTGCCTCAATTTCCTTAGCGGCTGAATAGATTGTGCCTTC